>JAQTRI010000030.1 GCA_028711905.1 Candidatus Wallbacteria bacterium
AATGATATTCTTGATTTTGTCCGGAAAAGCTTGCCTGTCATTTGAAAACGCCGGCCGGAGCATCAGGCGGGAAACCATTTCCAGTGTTGTTGAAGATTTCCGGAAATTTCTGGTAGAGGAAGTGGATTTGTCATATGTCGAATATCGAGACGCGTCCCCAATATCTCCTAATATCTCCCATTTATAGGCGACCAGGAGCATCGGGGTTGGACATTGGACAACCGTTTGAGTATGAAGTTTACATCCCCCTACCCCGATTTCTCGTGCACCAGCAGTTTCCTGATCGATACCCAGAACAACCTGACCGTCACATAGGTCAGTAATGACGCAGCTACAGCGATCACCAGCGACCCGCTCCACAGATTGATACTCTGCCTGATAAAGCGCAGCGCTTTTTCATCATGCGGATAAAACTCCAGAATGCTTTGAAGCAGCTCTGAGTGGTCAATCATAGATTTCCCCAGCTTCCACGCTGCAGCGTAATACGGCACCATTGTCAGAGGATTGGTCACCCAGCAGGCAGCAAGGGCCAGTGGCAGGTTGACATGAAACATGATCGCCCCGCAGATGGCCAGAAACATCTGAAAAGGAAAAGTCGGTGTGCAGGCAATGAAGATTCCAAGGGCCAGGCCGCCGGACACTGATCTCAGGTCCACCCGCCACAGCTTGCTGTGGAAAATACGGTTGCCGAAAAAAGAATGAAGCCATGTGCCTGCCAGGGCTTTTCTAAAACGGAACTGTCTCTTTTTCCACTCAGCAGTTTTCAAGGTGTTCCCTGATCCGCAGCGTCAAGATCGAATCAATCAAAAAGCTCAGAAATGGCCTTTCTCATGGCATCCCGGGTAACAAGTCCGCTTCCCCGTTTCCCGAATCCGCCCCTGATGGTCATGGTGAAATCCTGCTTGGAAACGCCGAAAGCGTCCCCGTCAGTGAAAAAAACAGCCCTGAGCACCCTGCCAATTTCTTCCCGCAGAATCGGGTTAAGCGCAACATCCGACAAAGCCGCTGTTGTCCGTCCCATCAGTTCACCAACGGCCAGAAGGGCCTCCTGCTCATCTGTGATGTCTTCCCATACCAGGCTGTATGTGATCTTTACCCCGTACAGGCTTGATATCTCCTGGCTGTACTTTTCAGCCCTGCGTTTGAGATCGGCTTTTGTGGGTGGCTCTTTTCCCGGTTGCAGCACAACATTGCCGAATGACAGGACATGCGCCACACTGCCGGCATTATGCACCACAATTCCTTCGACAGATGAAAGATCAATGTAAAGAACATCTAAGAGCGGATTGCGGGGATCAGGGCCTGTGACATGAAAAAGAAGGCTCTGCTGCTTTTTTTCCGTTGTCAGATCCAGGACCCGGCCGGTCACGGAATGCCCGTTTTTCATGTACAATGTGGTCAGTGGGACTTCCACATCCTCTCCGCTGGTGAATCTCTGCCTCATGTCATAAATAGTTTCCACAATGAACTGCACCGGTCTGGCCGGCAGTTTCAGCAGGGTCCTTTCCATCTCACCAGGCATTGAAGCACCTCCTCTTTTCTATCAGACTATTTTTTTCAGAGCCGCAATCAGTCTCTCGCTGTCTTCGCGCAGACCGACAGTGATGCGCAGAAATCCCTTGAGCTGCGACCATTTCCCTACATCGCGCACCAGAACCCCCTCATCTTTGAGTCCCTGATGCACTTTATCAGCGGCAGGCCCGAACTCAACCAGCAGAAAATTCGTGTCAGTGTCAAGTGCTCTGATGCCGAAGCTGGAAAGCTCTGATATCAGAATCTTCTTTTCCGTCAAGGTTTCTCTGACAACCCGGCTCAGGAACGGTTCATCATCAATGGCAGCAATACCGGCAGACACAGCCATAGAGTTCACTGTAATCGGCAGAATCGTTTTCTGCATTTCACAGATGTTTGCTTGTGACGAGACAGCGTAGCCAAGACGCATTCCGGCCAGTCCGTAGGCCTTGGAAAATGTATTCAGCACAATCAGGTTGGGAAATTTCTCTGTGAGATCTAAATGGGAGACCCCGGCGAAATGGAAATAAGCTTCGTCAAGCACAAGCACCGTGTCTTTCCTGCAAGCCTCAAACACGGAAACAATGCTCTCCCTGCCAAGAGATCCGCCTGTCGGATTGGCGGGGTTGACGATCACTGCCATTCGAGCGCCATCCCTGACAACGGAGATCATTTTCTCAAGAGGAAATCCCAGATCCTGCCCGTAAGGCACTTCCACGACACACGCCTGCTTCATTCGTGACATGATCGGGAACATGGGATAGGTCGGGGATGCGTGCACAACCGTGTCCCCTGGTTCAAGAAAAGTTTCCGCCAGACAATGAATCAGATCGTCCTCACCGTTTCCGACTATGATCCGGTCAGGACTGACTCCACGCAAAGAGGCTATACGATTAACCAGCTTATCGTACTGCGGGTACTCACAGACATCCTGTGAACGAGCGTTTTTCAAAACCTCAAGCACTCCAGGAGAGCACCCCCAACGGCTTTCATTGAGATTGAGCTTCAGCACGCCTTCTCCGCTGCTTTTCGGCAGCATGTACGGCTCGAATTTTTCAAGATGCTTTCTGTACTTCAGTGTGTGCCCCCCGGATATTCAGTTCCTGGTTATATCAACCCTGCCGCCGGAACTTCTTGATCAGGATCAGATGAGAGCCTTTCTGCAGTCGCGAAAAGCGTACTTCGTCCATGCTCGCAACCAGTTGCTCCCTGCAATCAGCGTCCACAAGCTGTTCCAAAGGCATTTTTTCGTCAAAATTACGGAATCCAATCTCCATCGAGCCTGTCTTGGAAATCAGTTTTACTTCAAGCGGCGCTTTCCATCCTTTGCGCTCTGCGCCGGACATCATGGTGAAAAAGAGCCTGCTGATCAGGCGCAGAAGTTCAGCCGACTGCTGTTCAGGCAGTCCCATGTTCTGAAGAAACGAGCGGATGAAAGAAATATGTTTATCCAGCTGGTGCAGGGAGAAATCGATGCGATAGCAGCGGCATTCTTTCAATGCGTTCCCGACCGCAAAAATCGTCACATCATCGTTGAAGCCATTGCTGCCACAATGCCCGGCAATACTCTGGTAAAGCCGGTCCACCACTGACTGAGCGCTGAAATCACCCTCCCTCGGAAGTTCCCCGATCAACCGGGAAAGCGAAAACTCTTCTCCTTCGTGGTTACGCGCTTCAAAAACACCGTCAGACACCATCAGCAGTATGTCCCCTGTGTTAAAGGTCCTGCTGTCTTCACTGAAATTGAACCCCTCGATAATGCCGAGCGGGATGTTGCGCGATCCCTCAAGCATAGACCAGGTATTCAGAGAATGATCGTGAAACAGCACAGGGCAGTGGCCGCTGTTGATATTGGACAGCCATTTGCGGTTCAGGTCCAGAAAACCGCAATGCATGGTCACAAACATACCGCGCCTGCTCATGTTATGGATCTCATTGTTCAGCTCGAATACAATGCGGCTGAGATTCTTGTGCCTGAATACCAGGTAGCGGACACGGGACAGAAGATATGCCATCATCATGGCAGCAGGCACTCCCTTGCCGGAGACATCACCGAACAGATAGAAATAAGTGCTCTCCTCAACCGGGAAAAAATCGTAAAAATCCCCGCTGACATTGAAAGCGGCTTCCTTCTGGGCTCCGATTTCGCAATATCCCCACTTCACATCCTGCAGGAGCGGGAAAAAGCCATCCTGCACCAGCCTGGCCATGATCTGCTCCTGGTCAGCGCGCTTAGCTTCCTTTGGCTTATTATCTGCAACCGAAGAACTGATTGCGGCAGCAGACTGATTAGCAATAGCGGACAGCAGTTCCAGGTCCCCCTCGCTGAATGTTCCCTGCTCAGGACCCATCGCCAGAACAGCGCCAAGCAGCTGATCGCGGAAAAAAAGCGGAGCGCAGGCTGCGGCTGTATCGCCGCAATTGAACTCATTAATCAAGTCTGTCGCAGAACCCTCCCGGCAAAACTGCCGGGTTTCACCGATCACAATGCCGTGCGCCGCGCCGGTGGCGACAAAGGCATCGTCTCCACAATCACCGGCTTTCCTGATCACCCGGTTCGTGCGGTTGCCGAAATCGAAATGGCCGTTATATCCGCTTTTATCTGCGTTCCTGATAAAAAGAGCCGCAGCGCTCGTACGCATGACAACCTTGACGGATTCCAGAATGTTTTCTATGAGTTCTTCGCCGGCCATGCTGCTGTTGATCCGCTTGCCCGCCAGATTGAGCGATGTGATAAGGTGGCTGCCTCTGGAAGAAACCTTTGTGGGACTGCCTGAAACAGTGTTTTTCGTTTTTTCCTTTTTCATCGTCACTCCCTGAGGCACGAACTAAATGTTACTTATGTTACAGAGCATCAGTGCATTCTAACTCACCGGATAACGGCTGACAAGCCCATGACAATTCGGTCCTATAGGCCAATGAAAAAATGGTCGATAGGTAGAATAGACGGCAAAATATACCATAAGCCGCAACACACCGGGGGAACTATGCGCATCATTGATTCAGCGATCAGTCTTTTTTCGCGACATCAAAGCATTGAGGAAACCGCAAAAAAATCTTCTCTTAAGATTATGACAGGAGACCGGTCCATCGAAATCAGTGACATTGAACCGGGTCCTGATTTGCGCAGCGAAGACCTGCTGGAACTGTCCTCTGAAGCACTCAGGGCTTCTGCAGGGCCTGTATCCGCTGGCGTTAAAACAGAGGAACCTCCCGCGGATTTCAAAATCCGTCTGAGCGAAAAAGACCGTCAGCACATGCAGCTCCTGCGGGAAATGCTCTACGCCTGGACCGGAAAAAGATGTGAATTCGGCTTACTGGAAAAGGAACTTTCATGCGAAGATCCCGATGGAACAGCCCGCCAGACGGTCACCTCCTATCCCCCGGTCGAAGCAGATCCCTCCACAGCTGACGCTGACGCAGGAAGCACCGGCCTCAGTTTTGAATTTCAATACAGCGAAAGCCGGTATGAGTATGAGAGCATCAGGATGAAGGCCGAAGGCGTGGTCAGAACAGCGGACGGACGGGAGATCAATGTTACCGTCAATTTGCACGCCAGCCGGGAGACCCTGCTGGAAAATTCCCTGTTTATCAGGCATGGAGCCTCCGTTGACCCACTGGTGATCAATCTGAACGGAACCCTTCCGCAACTGACTTCCGACTCTTATGAATTCGACCTTGATTTCGATGGAAAACACGAATCGATCCATGAACTGGCAGCAGGTTCAGGATTGCTTGGCATTGACCTCAACAATGACGGAACCATCACTGACGGCCGGGAACTTTTCGGCACCAGAAGCGGGGACGGTTTTTCCGACCTGGCGAAACACGATGAAGACGGCAACGGCTGGATTGATGAGGCGGACTCCATATTTGACCGTTTAGTGGTCTGGTTGAGGAACGAAAATAGTGAAAAAAGCCTGATCGGTTTGAAAGCCTCAGGAATCGGCGCGATCAGCCTGCAGCGCACTGCAACGGATTTCCGCTTCAAGGACGCGGAGCTGAATCCCTTGGGAAACCTCAGAGCCAGCGGAATATTTTTATCGGAAAACGGCAATGCCGGCACAATCCACCAGATCGATCTGGTGGCTGAATAATTCAGATCGGAGGGGATAAATGCAGAGAAGCAAGATTTTACGGGACATTCTGATTCTCTTCCGGTCCTGCGATCAGGTTTACCTGAACACCAATGAATATGGTCACCCGGAGGCCAGCGCTTTTCCAGGAAATAAGTCGGGCACGCTCTGCACAGTCGGCAGAGATTATTTCTCATTCATCGGAATGATCGATCTTTTGATTCCCGGATTGTCGGATCAGGACAAGGCAGTACTGATCTTCTCTTTGCCTGAAAAAAACCGGACTTTCACCAGCACGCTCAAAGGCTGGGAATACTGGGTGCAGGATAATCCTTATGACAAAGCCATGTAAACCCGCGTAGCCTGTTCGGGAACACAACAACACATGGGAATCTGTATTCCGGTTCTGATATAATGATCCGCAGATTCTTCGAGGAGCCTGCCATGAAAAAAGACTTTCTGCTGCTGTTTTCCCTGTTCTTTCTTTTCCATAATCCGGTCTTTTCCGGTCCTAAAGAGGTAGACCTGTTCCAGGCTGTGGAATCAGGAAACCTGCTGCGTGTCGAAGAAATGATCACTGCAGGAGCCCAGGTCAATTCTACCAACCTTCAGGATGAAACCCCACTGATGGTAGCTGTCCGCAAGGGTTTCGAAAAAATCGCCTTTACCCTTGTGAAAGCCGGGGCAACAGAGCCGGAATGCGATTACAACGAAGCCGTGATCCGGCGTAAACTGCAGGACAGGATATTTTCCTGTGTGGCCCAGCGAAAAAAACTGCTCGATGCCATCGAGCTTTTCCAGCAGGAAGCCTCCTGGGACAACAGGCTTAAAACCATGACGACACTGGATCTTCACCAAAGCCGGCTGATGCCCTATCTCCATGACCAGAAATTTCCGCGCTGTCCGGATAACGGTCAGTATATCTACGATCCTGCCGGAGAAACTATTTTCTGCACCGTCCACGGCGAGTTGCCAAAGGCGACATGGTAAAAGACTCCGCTCTGTCTCTTAGAGAAAAATGTCTCTCAGTCGGCGCCAATCTGCGCCAGGTAATTCAGGGGAAAGATCAGTGTATCGACACCCTGATCACCGCCTTGGCCGCAGGGGGATCAGTTCTGCTTGAAGATATTCCAGGGGTTGGGAAAACAACCCTGGCCAAGGCTCTGGCCCGTTCCATCTCAGCCGGCTTTAATAGAATCCAGTTTACTCCTGATCTCCTGCCGGCCGACATTCTGGGTTCTTCTGTCTACAACCCGGCTGACGGTTCTTTTTCCTTCCGTCAGGGACCGATCTTCTGCAATATTCTCCTCGCTGATGAAATCAATCGCGCCTCTCCGCGCACCCAGTCCGCTCTGCTCGAAGGAATGAACGAACTTCAGGCCACCATCGAAGGGCGGCGTTATCTTCTCCCCTCGCCGTTTATGGTCATAGCCACAGAAAATCCCATTGAATTTCACGGCACATATCCTCTTCCTGAAGCACAGCTGGACCGTTTTCTCATGCGTCTGGAACTCGGATATCCGGACAGCCTGGCTCAGGCCCGCATTCTCAAGGACAGAACCGGGTCCGATCCCTTAGATCTGATCGGACCTGTCATCAGTTGCGATGAAGTGCTGGAAGTGCAAAAGCTGGTCCGCAGCATCCGGGTGGAAGACAGTGTCATCAAGTATCTGATCGATCTGGCGGAAGCATCCCGCAACGACACCCGCCTCAGGCTGGGGGCAAGTCCCAGGGGATGCCTGATGCTGTTCAGGGCCGTGCAGGCCGCAGCATTTATCAGCGGCCGCGATTTCGTGCTTCCGGACGATGTAATACTGATGGCCCCTCCAGTCCTCTCCCATCGCCTGATACTCAACGCCAAATCCCAGTATAGCGGCCTGACTCCAGCAGACATGGTCAGAGAGATGCTGTCCGCGCTTCCGGTTCCTGTCTGATGCCCGCCGTGCTTTCCAGTCTGGTATCCCGTCTCAGCTTTCACTGGATGCAGCATTTCACACCCCAGGGGCTGATAGTGTTTATTGCTCTTGCGATCGCAACTCTTTCATCGTTTTCTTCTTTTATTGTCCCTGTTCATCACTGTTTTTTCGGGTTGTTGTTTCTGCTTCTGGCATCACTGGCAGGCCGCCTGCTACCCAGAAAACTGGCTTTGCAAACCACTTTTCCGGTAACCGGTCAGGCAGGCAAACCCATCGATATTATGGTAAGTCTGGCAAGTGTAGGAAACGAGCTTTACCATGTGGGAGCAGATTTTTTCCGGTTGCCGAGGGGCATTACTCAGCCCCGGCATAATGTCGTTCTACCGCTTGTTCCGTCTGACGGCAAGGTGCATCTCCGCTGCCGAATCCTGCCTGTCAAGCGCGGAATTTACAGCAACCTGACCCTGGCCGCTTATTCAACCTTTCCCTTCGGACTGCTGCGCCGTTTTCTCGCATTCTCGGTCTGGCACCGTCTGATCGTAATTCCGGCATATTGTCCCCTGAAAACCATTTCACTCCCAGCTGCGAGCAGGTATCAGCCGGGCGGCCTGCGCTTTGCATCAGGCATCGGCGAATCACTTGAGTACATTGGCAACCGGGAGTATACGCCAGGCGATTCGGGCAGGCATATCGATTTCCGTTCCTTCGCACGCCTGGCAAAACCCATTGTCCGCGAGTACAGGGAAGAATATTTCTGCAGGGTGGCCCTGTTTCTTGACACCTGCGCTTCTGCAAAAAGCCGCGAGAGCAGAAATAGATTCGAATCAGCTGTTTCTCTCTGCGCGGCAATTACGGACTATCTGGCATCCAGAGACTATGTGATAGATTTTTTTGCATCAGGCAGTGAACTGCACTTTTTCCGCTCCGGCAGAAGCACAGGTTCTGACATGGGGCTGATGGAAACCCTTGCTGCGCTCTCCCCGGAAAAGTCACCTTCTTTTTCCACAATCATCCCTGCCCTGTGCGATGCAATGAGGGGTGTCTCATTCATGATTTTTGTGCTGCAGGGATGGAACACCGAACACCAGGCTTTAGTACGCGCTTTATCAGAAACCAGGTGCCCTCTGAAAATCATCATTATTGATAAATCACAGCCGGCCGGCATCTCCTCCTGCCCCTGGCCGGTGCAGGTGCTGAACCCGCAGAGCATAATGGACGGGGGAGTCGACAGCCTGTGAACTGCAGCAGGGGATTATTGTTTACACTGTTCCTGGTTCAGCTCGCAGCATGCGCAATCTATTCCCGCACCTGGCTCGTTCCTTTGCTGCTGCTGATTTACGCCGGTTCAGGCATGATTTCCAGCGGTGGAAAAACGATCTCTATCCGGGATGAGGTGCGCATCGCACTGCTGGGGGCGCTTTTTTTCCTGTCCCTATCCTTCGTGTCCCGACCGCACCACGATTATGGTTTTTTCCTCTACCGCCTGACCCAGTCCCTGGCTGAATTTCTTCTGGCCGCGCAAGCATTTTATTTCCATTACCGTTCCAATACTGACATGACACTCATCCCACCACTGGCCGGAACACTGGTGATGCTGCACTCAGGTAATGTTTACATCTACGGCCCCCGGTTTCTTCCGTACCGCATACTGGTACTCGCTTTCGTCGGTCTTCTGGCCTGTTATACCACCAGAACCAGTACAGGCGGACCGGCAATAACCGGCAAAGGGAAACGGCTCTGGCTTATTTTTCTGGCTTCAGTACTGATACTTCACGGCATCTGGGGGCAGGTGGTCTTCCGCCACGGGCACCTTTTCGACCGTTTTCTTCTACGATTTTTCAACCAGCCGGAACGATTCAGTTTTTCGACATCCACTGAACCGGAAAGACTGATGGAGCAGCGCGAGCGCTATGAAGACATGGTGGCTGTTCGCGTAATCAGTCAGAAATCCCCGGTCTATCTCCGCGGCATGGCTTATAACAGGCTGAGAAATCCGGCCTGGAAAATTGCGAGCAGAGTCAATACTCTGAGCCCGTTGAAAGCCATACCACCATCGCTGCGGCCGTTTGCTTCAGCTGATCGTAATCTTTTTCTCATATCTGATCCCGGACCGTCACCAGGGCCTTTTTTTGAGATCTGCCCGTCATCCGGCATGGGATCCGGAATGTTCACTATCCACAACTGTGCCGCTATTGTTGCAGGTTTTCAAAATGTGGTCATTGATTCTAACCTCATCGCCTTTTCACGCCACATAGGCAGAGTTTCTTCTTATGGGGAAATCAAGGGCAAGGCAGCGGCCAATCCCCTGTCCGACTTTGATCTCAAGCTCGGATTGGAAATCCCGGACAACCTTAACCCGGCAATCAGGGATCTTTCAGACAGAATCATTGAAAATCATTACTCTGAGAATGAAAAAGTGGACGCGATCATCTCTTTTCTCCACACAAAGCATGAATACTCCCTAAGCACAAATATACCCCGCGGGGTCAATCCGATCGAATTCTTTCTGTTAAGCGATGCACCGGCCCACTGCGAATACTTCGCATCAGCAGCGGCCATTCTTCTCAGGCTGGCGGGGATTCCGAGTCGCTATGTCACGGGTTTTGTCGTCAACGAATGGAACCCCATCGGAGACTACTGGTTCGCTACCAATCAAAGTGCCCATGCCTGGGTGGAATTCTATTCCTCAGAAGGGCACTGGAAACTCCTGGAAGCCACTCCTGCGTCTGGAGTGCCGTCACCTGTAATCCGAAGCGATTTTTACTATTTCAGTGATGCCTTTTTCTTTGACTTCAGAAAAGCCCTCGGCCACCTCCTGCACCTTGGCCCAGGGGTTTTTGATCAATGGTTTCAACACTTCCTGGATCGCGCGGCGGACTGGCTCGACTCCCGCTACCGCATTTTCCTGGTACTGACTTCAGCGGCTATGGCTTTGGCCATTTTCTTATCCGGATTGCGGAAATTACGCTCCAGAAAAACGAAGAAATCTTCCCATCCGTTATACCCTCTCCTGCAAGGAGTCGACCGGCTGGCACTCCGGCATGGTTTTCTACGGGCTGATCAAGAAACGATTCTTCAATTTTCGCACAGAATCAGTTTGTCCGGTAAAAAGTTTCAGCCATTCGCCGGTTGGTATGAAGAATACTGCGTGGCAAGGTTCGGATCTGAAAACACTGCAGCTTACAGTCATCTTGAAAGAATAAAAAAAGGCTGCCATAAGGCAGCCTTTTGTTTTCAAAAATAAGAGCTTACTTAACCTGATCTTTCAGGAGTTTGCCCGGGCGGAATTTCGGCACATGGCATGCCGGGATCTTGATGGTCTGTTTGGTCTGGGGGTTGCGACCGGTGCGGGCGGCTCTGGTTTTGACTTCCCAGCTGCCGAAACCGGTGATGGCAACCTTCTCGCCCTTTTTCAGGGTGTTGGTCACGATGTGTGTGAAAGCATCGAGAGCGTTCTGGCTCTCTCTTCTGGTGAGCTGGGTGGCTTTGGAGATGTTGTTGATCAGATCTGTCTTGTTCATTCGTGTTCCCCTTTCTTATGAAACTGTTTTGTCATAAAGACATAATAAACATAAGATAAAGCGAAATTGATGTCAACACTTGTTTATTCCGTTAAAGCGTAAGGGTTCAGACCCAACCGACACGGTATTTTATGTCTACTTGTACTGGCGGCGGCACTTCCCGAGTTTATCGTTGTCCTCCATCGTTATAAGTCGCATCTACCCCTGCGGTCCCCCCCGTTGTTTTAGTGCCACACGGGTTTGGTGGTTATGAGGTCTCAAAGGCCTGATGGAGGCCGGGTTTTGTACCACCAGACCAGTTATCACTCAGAATTTCCACACCTTTTCCGATAAATAACAAGAACATATATAAAACATTTCGGGGGAACAAAGAATGAAGCATTGCACACTGATCTTTTGCGTGGTCGCCGGATTACTGTCAACTCAGATCTATGCCGCTCAAGCGCCTTCCGTTCCGGTGACTTTTGTCAGCGACTATTTTTCTTTGGCCGAGGATTACTGCCAGTTTAAAATCGCCACCAGCACGGAATATGAGCGTGAAGTGTTCAAATTCATGCTTGATCAGATCAGGACCTGGCAGACCGTGCACTTAGCCGCCGATTTTACTGATGGAAAAGTCTGGTTTATTCAACCAACAAGCAGTGTCCACACCATGACAGCCCCTCAGTCTTATCCTGTTTCAGACAAGGACCTTGCCGTCAGATATCTGGATGTCGCGCGGGAATTCGCAGGAAACCTTTTTGACATGAAAAACAAGCTGATGAATATCACTGCTGCTGAACTGAAAGTGCGACTTTCAGACGAAGCGAACGCATCAGAGCCGCGTAACCGGGTCAGCGTATACTGCTTAGTCAAATTTCAGGACAAAGAATGCCTGGAATTTGAGCTGGCCGAGTTCGATGGTCAGGCAGCTGTGCTTTTCGACTGATCAACAAAAAACATCACAGCCAATAAACGCCCTGCCTGAATCGCGGGGCGTTTCGTTTTTTTGAGTATCTCAGAATTCTCACGATCTGTTATAATATCCCCATCTTTTGAAGGAGAATCTTATGTTCAAGAGAATTATGGCAATCGTGTTCATCTTTATCTGTTCAACAGGCGCATGGATGGTGCTCGGTGGAATCACCATGTACCGCTCTACCGAGCAGAGCGGCAAGCTATATCAAGCTGTAGGCAGTTTATGGGGCAGCGCCCAGTCACAGAACGCTCCGACAGTTTACTATCAGACTAAGGAACTGAAAAAAGTGGAAAACTGGGACAATCAGCGCGCAGCGTATGTCACCAAGACCGAAGAGCAGCTCGCTGATCATCCGATCACCCTGGAAGGCAGTGATATTCTGGTTGATCTGGCCCTGGAATACCGCAAAAAAGGGCTCCTCTGGTACTCTTTGTATAAAGTCGGGTTTTCCGGCACTTATCTGGTAAAAAACACAACTGCCGAACGCAGAGACATCTTCTTCTCCTATTCCTTTCCTGTGGCTGACGGAAAATTCGACAGCTTCAAAATCGCGATTGACGGGGCTGATGTCCGCGAACTCCAGCCCACAGCAGGAACACTCAACTTCAGCTTCAATCTTGCTCCTGAAGAGCAGAAAAAGGTGCTGATCTCCTATGTTTCGCAAGGGCAGGACCAGTGGTGGTATCGCTTTGGCTACAATGTTTCCCAGATCCGCAATTTCAACCTGGTGATGAACACAGATTTTCCGGACATCGATTTCCCGGAAAACAGTATCGCGCCAATAGAAAAGGTCTCATCCGGCAAGGGCTGGAAACTGACCTGGAAATACGGAAGCCTGATCTCCGGCATTCAGATTGGCATGGACCTGCCGAAGAAGCTCAATCCTGGACCGTTTGCCGGAAAAGTCAGCTTTTTCGCGCCTGTTTCATTGTTCCTTTTCTTCTTTTTAATGTTCGTGATCACTTCCATGAAAGGCATCAGGCTGCACCCGATGAATTATTTTTTCCTGGCAGCCGCGTTTTTCAGCTTCCACCTGCTGCTGTCTTATCTGGCCGATCACTTAGATATCCATGCAGCCATGGCTGTCTGTTCAGTGGTTTCCATCTTCCTGGTGGTAAGCTACATGCGCTTAGTAACAGGAGCGCGCTTCGCGTTTATCGAAGCCGGAATCTCGCAACTGGTGTACTTAGTGCTTTTTTCATACGCCTTTTTCTTAGAGGGATACACCGGGCTTTCCATCACTGTTGTATGCATAGTGACATTGTTCGTGATCATGCAGTTGACAGGGAAAATCGACTGGGAAGCGCAGTTTAAGAAGTAGCTGCCCTTACGGCGCGGAACTTCTGATTGGCAGCTCGATGAAATCATCGGGTAGGCAGGCCTTAAAACAGGTTTTTTAATTTCTGATAGAAATTCTCGTGCGTGCCAATCAGATACAGGTTGAGCGTTTCGCCTGCAAGGGAATAGGAGAGCAGGTAAAGCTGGGTCTTGTGTTTGAACTTGTGCACCCTGATGCCTTGCAGTTCCCCTTTTTTCAGCTCCCCGATTTCCGGGTTCTGCATAATCAGTTTTACTTGCTCATCAAGTGCGAGCTGCAAATGATTCTGAGCTTTTTTCTTGAAACGCATAAAGGCGTTCGAAGCAATGATTTTCACTTAAGCACGCCGAATTCGTAGTCCCTGCTGATGCCGGCCTCGACCTCTTCCCTGGATTCCAGGGTTTCCTTGATGAAAGACAGAGGGAGATCGGGATTCTCCTCGCACAGGAGAGCATCATACAGGTATTTCTTGATCTGTTCCGACACTGTTCTGTGCTCCTGACTGGCCCTGATGCGAATTTTCTTGCCCAGCACATCAGGCAGGCGGACGGTAAAGACTCTGGCCATGCTGCACCTCAATAGTGTATTCGTTCTAAATACATTATACCGGGAAAAGGGATTCTTGGCAAGTGGAGAGGTCTGTCATCAGCCTCTGCTCTTCATTACAGTCTCGTATGCTTCGCGGATGGCACGGAACTTCTGATTGGCGAATTCGATAAAATCATCGGGCAGGCCTTTGGAGATCAGAGAGAAGCGCAGAGCACGGCGTTCGGATCGGCGCCTGCCTTGCCTACCAGCCGTGCTGCACTCTGCGTAAGATTCGCCCCATCAGTCGGAAAGGGGTCTGGACTCTGCCCTGTCCGGCGGGTACGCTCTGCGGACCCGATGGTCTGCGAGGACACGCAAGCCGATGTTGTTGTTACGGTTGTCGGGCGTGTTGTAGTTGCGATACGCCGACCGGCAGTTGGTGCCGCTGTTGTTCCAGCTGCCGCCGCGATTCACGCGGTTGGAGCCTCCGGGCAGAACCCATATTCACTGATCACCCTTTCTCGTAAAACCCAGGAATCAACTCTGCTGATAAACGACAGCAGCGGGTCCATATGTCTCGACAATTGGCTCTCACTCCAGATGCCTGCATCAAAGAGTTTTGTGTACTGCGAAAATTTTCTCCTGAAACGGTCGCGGCTTCGCCGGGCAAGAGTAACTGCCGATGGGTAAATTCGGTATCCAAGAAAAGTCATGCCCCGGTTACAATTGTTCAGGCAAACCGGATTGAGCTCAAGCTTCAACAATTCCCGTAAAAAGCCCTTGATTTTTTTGCACGATTCTTTCAGTTCGGTTTTGTCGGCAGACCAGAGTACGAAATCGTCCATATAGCGGACAAAACGGGTATGTCGTAGTTTTTCTTTCACATAATGATCAAGCAGCCCCAGATAGTGATTGGAAAAATACTGGCTGGTCAGATTGCCGATCGGCACACCTTTTCCTGGTGCGGTTTCAAAACTATTCAAGATTGAATCAAACAGGCGCAGGATGATCCTGTCCTTGAATTTCCGCTGCAGCATTCCCAGCAATATTTGGTGATCGATCGAATCAAAATATTTTTTTACATCCAGCTTCAAAAACCAGTCGCCTTTTTTTGAAAAATTTACTGCTCTGCCAATGGCTGCATCCAGCCCCTTACCCCTGCGGCATGCATAACTGTCGAAAATCTGATAGCTTTCAAAGACCGGCTCGCAGATATTGATGACTGCATGATGCGCGACCCGGGTTCTGAACGGGGACGCGAAAATTGTGCGTGTTTTCGGATCACAGACCTGGAAGCTGTGATATGCGCCCCAATTTACCGAACCTGAGAGCAGTTCAGACCTTAAACCTGCAAGCTCATAATCCAGATCTTCACGGAACTGCAGAACAGCCGATTTTCCTCTCTTGCCGCGGCACGCTTTGTAAAAAGCGAGACGAAGATTGTCCGCATCAGCGATGAGCTCAATCAGATTTCCCGCTCTCTTCATTCTGCTCCTTTCCGCTTCTACACAACGCGCTTAAAAAAGTCTCCCCGTATTTCTTCACCTTGGCTTCACCCAGACCATTGATTTTCTTTAAATCAGTCAGGGACGAGGGCTTGAGCTTCGCCATCTCGGCAAGCTGCTCGTTGGTGCATACAGTATAAACAGGAATTGCTTCAGCTGCAGCCAATTGTTTCCTCGTATCCCGCAACAGGGCGAAAACCGCGAATTCATCTGCAGCAAGAACTTCCTTGTAATCCACCTTCACAGATTTGCCGGACGGCCGGATGCCGGACCCCGGTATACCTTCAAGGTATTCTACGCAAAAGCACCACCTGGGCGCTCCATCGATCGCTTCCACTGTTTTCTGCACTGATATCACCTTGTGCGAGCGCAGAAACAGGTTCAATTCCTCTTCCAGGTCAGGCGCTCCTGTGGCAGGAACAGCGAACATCCGGTACTGCATTTTTTTCTTTTTCCCCGGCCAGGGGCTTTGCCCCTGGACACCGTTTATCGTATTTTCTCTTTTCCAGACAAATATCCTGGCTGTTCGCTCCGCTCACACTGCCTCCGGCAGCACGCCGGTTTTTGCCTCTTTTTCACTGACCCGCCTGGACTGCGAGGACACGCAAGCCGATGCCGTCGCCACGGAAGTCGGGCGCGTAGTAGTCGCGATACGCCGACCGGCAGTTGGGGCCGCTGAAGAACCAGCTGCCGCCGCGAAGCACGCGGCCGGAGCCGGAACCAGGTCCCTGCGGATCCTTGGCCGGAGAACTCGAATAATAATTCGCATCATACCAGTCACTGCACCACTCCCAAACATTACCGCTCATGTCATACAAGCCCCAGGCATTCGGTTTGCATGTTCCAACATCGTGGGTGGTACTTCCACTGTTCTTGTCATACCACATGTATTCCACATCCGGGTTACCATTCCAGTAATATGTCGTGTCCGTTCCTGCTCTGCAGGCGTATTCCCACTCCGCTTCAGTGGGCAGCCGGAATTTTCTGCCGAACTTTTCGCTTAATTTCACTGTAAAAGCCTGGCATTCATCCCCCGACACCTGCTCTACAGGCCTGCTGTCACCCCTGAATTTACTCGGGTTAAATCCCATTAC
>JAQTRI010000388.1 GCA_028711905.1 Candidatus Wallbacteria bacterium
TTTTCCAGCCTTCAATGCCTTCAGCGGAAACAGTGAGAATATACTGATGCTGTGGCTGAGGGGGAAACTTCTGCAACCCTGGCGATACGGAAAGAAAATCAAGACCTTCAAGTGTCTGTCGACGCAACTCCTGCAGAATGACTTCCGGATTTCGGGCTTCATCCATGAAAAGGGTGAAAAATTCACGCCTGGCCGTTAAAAAAAGCGGCAGCGCGTAAGGGAAAGACAGCTTGATTCTCGGGTTGAACCCACCAGTAAAGCATACGGGCAGTCTGCTGCGCCTCAGCACACGGTGGATCAGTCGCTGAAAATCGAGATGCGATATATAAATAAGACTGCCTGTTTTGGCGAACCAGACATGATAACGGTACAAAGCATTCATTCTGCCCCCGAATTCATGTATAGTATAAATGAACGGTCTGAGGATTGCCACAGAAGAAAGCTGCTTTAATCCGGATGCTTTCATGATAGTATATTATTGATCTTCAGCGCCGTAGAGTACACCATGGAAATGCATGCCTTTAAAAAGCGCTATATCCTACTGAGCAAAAGCTCAACAACAAAAGTGGAGGACTTATGAAATCCGCAGTATATTTCAAGCCATTGCCGCCGGACATGAGCGCCGAGGATATCGGCAGAGAAGCGGTCGCGCTTTTCGAAAAAGCCGGCGCCCGCCCGAAATGGGGCAAGAACGACCTGATCGCGGTCAAGATCCACTTCGGAGAAAAAGGCAATCTTGGTCACATCAACGCCCGCACAGCCGGAGTGCTCTGCCGCCATTTCATGAAATCCGGTACGCGCCCGTTTTTAACGGACACCAATACGCTTTACCGAGGTCAGCGCGATAATGCGTGGAATCACTTGATGCTGGCCCACGAGCACGGGTTTTCCATTGAAAACTGCGGGGTCCCTGTACTCATATCAGACGGCCTTAAGGGTCAGAGCCAGGTCCCGGTCCCTGTCAAAGGCGAACTGCTGCAGCAGGTGTTCCTGGGTTCCGACATAGCATCCAGCGCCGGGATTGTAGGTTTGTCTCATTTCACAGGGCACCTGCTGACAGGCTATGGCGCCACAGTTAAGAACCTGGGCATGGGCTGCGCCGGCCGCGGCGGAAAACTGTCCCAGCACTCTGATGTCAAGCCTGAGGTCAAATCGAAGTCCTGTACAGCTTGCGGCACTTGCGTTAAATGGTGTCCGGCAGGAGCCATCACGATCAAAGGTACGGCAATCATCGATCTGGAAAAATGTATCGGCTGCGGGGAGTGCTTCTCTGTGTGCCCATCAGCGGCGATCAAACATTCATGGCAGGAATCCAGCGACAGGCTGCAGAAAAAAATGGCAGAACACGCCCTTGGGGCTGTATCAGGAAAAGAAGATAAAAGCTGTTACTTCAACTTTCTCACGCATTTCACAAAGGATTGCGACTGCATGTCCTGCGATCCGCCCCTCATACCAGACATCGGCATCTTTTTTTCCGCTGACCCTGTAGCTGTCGATCAGGCGGCTTTCGATCAGTTGCGCAAATCCCAGGGCGATGATTTCCTGGCCCGCCTGTGGCCCGGAGTCAACCAGGACGAACAGCTTTCTCACGCCATACGCATCGGACTCGGCTCCCGGGAGTATGACCTGATCGAAACATGATCCGCAGTTTATACATTGAAAACTTCGTGCTGCTCCAGTCCCAGCGCCTGACTTTTGCGCCGGGATTAAATGTCATCACCGGTGAAAGCGGAGCCGGAAAAACCATCATTCTGGAGGCCCTGACATTTCTATTCGGGACCCAGGCTCATAAGGAGATCTTTTACCCGGGCACAGACGAGTGCTATGTGGAAGCTCTGATAGAACTGCCGGATCCTCGAATCGCGGGATTGGCAGAATTACCCTTTATCAGCGGGTCAGGCTCAGAAATCATTGTTTCACGCAAATTCCGCCGGGCAGGAAAAAGCGAGTGCTATGTGGACAATCGCTTAGTGACCCTGGAAAACATCAAGCGCCTGCGCCCTTTTCTCCTGGAAAGCTGCTTTCGCACCGATGCTCTGGCCGTTTATGAGCCTGAGCACCTGCTTTCAGTGATCGACTGCAGCACAGGCGAAGCAGGAGCCGAACTTTCCGGAGGGGTATCCCACGCGTATGAGCTGTATGCTTCTCTGAATAATGAACTGGAACTTCTGAGACGCAATAAAAGCGACCTGGAACGCAGACGGGATTTTCTGGCTTTCCAGGTTGACGAAATCGAAAAAAGCGGTCTTCTGGGATGGAATGAGGAAGAGCTGCAGGCCGAGTATGAACTGCTCGCCAATTTCGAAGAGCTCACACAATCATTTCAGTTCCTGGTCGAATTTTTCAATCAGACCGCTGCAGTACAGGTAATCGGGGAAAAGACCCGCGCTCTCAACCGCCTGAAGCTGCCTTCCAGGGCTTCGGAACTGCTGAAATTGCTGGAGTCTGTAGAGAGCGGCTGCCGTGATTTTGCATCAGCTTCGGATAATTTTCTGTCATCAGTGCAGTACGACCGCCAGAGACTGGCTGAGTTGACATCCCTGATGGAACAGCTCTCGTCACTCCAGCGCAAGTATGGATCAACGCTTTCAGAAATCGCGGCTTTCGCCGATTCTACCCGCAGGGAACTGCAGGACATGGAAAGCGGGCTCGATGAAAGCGCGCTCAGGGAAAAGACTCTGCAGGCCGAGAAAGCATATCTGACAACCGCATCAGAGCTTTCACAGCTGCGTCTCCATGCAGCGGAAAAGCTGGAATCGCTTATCCGTGAAGGCCTCTCTGACATTGGCCTTGAAAAAAGCCGCATCCGTTTCGAACGCACAGAAAAAAATCCCGGCCGTAACGGGTTTGACAGGTTCCAGCTGCTGTTCTCAGCCAATCCTGGCAGCGAACTTTCCCCGTTACACAAAGTAGCCTCTTTCGGTGAACAATCACGCCTCCTCCTGGCCCTGAAAACCGCACTGCTGGGTGACGGCACAGGAACAATCCTCTTTGACGAAGTGGAAGCCGGACTTGGCGGAAAAATACTGAAAAAAACCGTTGCCAAACTGTGCGAACTCTCAAAAGCGCATCAGGTCATCGCAGTAACTCATTCCAGGGAACTGGCGTCAAGATCCGGGCTGCATCTTCTGGTGGAAAAAGAAGCCGGGCCTGACAGCACCACACTGAAAGTGCGGACCCTTACCGAATCCGGTCGCGAAAAAGAATCCGCCAGACTGCTCGGCTGAGCAAGTAGATAAAAAGTACACATATCATCCCTTTTGCGGGTAATTGTTACACGGTTGTTGATTACTGATACCGGTTGCTGAATGCCTGTTCTTTCTTACGCTGATGGCACAATCATAGTATTGGCACAGAAATTGTTAGTATACTTATCAGACAAAAAAATTGGCAACCGAGCAAACTAGTTATTACTTGGGTGCCTGGATGATGCTAAGGGTTTTTTCTCCTGCCTTTTTCGCTCTTAGATAATGTCCGGGCACCCAAGAGCCACAATAAGGTTGCCATTTTTTTATTGGCAGTTATTGATTTCGGGCGCAGCTCGAAATCAATTACTGCCAGTTACACCCGAAGCGCAGCTTTGGGTGTTTTCCACCGAGCGCAGCTCGAAATCAATTACTGCCAGTTACACCCGAAGCACAGCTTTGGGTGTTTCCCACCGAGGGCAGCTCGAAATCAATTACTGCCAGTTACACCCGAAGCACAGCTTTGGGTGTTTCCCACCGGGCGCAGCTCGAAATCAATTACTGCCAGTTACACCCAAAGCGCAGCTTTCGTCAGTAAAATGCCATTGCCGCATACCCGACCACCTCTGCCATCTCATGGACTTCCCCTGAATGAGTGTACTGGAGAAGCACAGGTGGAGCAGTTCCCTTCATTTCAGCCAGTTCCAGAAGCACTGTAATCGGCAGA
>JAQTRI010000389.1 GCA_028711905.1 Candidatus Wallbacteria bacterium
GTGATTCCCCATCCGCATCAGGATTTAGAGGAACTGCTTTACTGATGAGGTGGATGTGGATGGCTTTATTGATGCTCGCAACCGGATTCGGTATACTGCCGCTGGTCGACTGCCGGGCTGAGAACTTGTTTGGATTTATTTCTCCGCTTTTAATTATTGGTGGATACATTGTATTCGGTATGTGGCTCTGGCGTGACGAAGCAGAGGCCGGGAGCAACGGAAGGGGTGAGGCATGAAGATAGCAATCGGCAGCGATCATCGTGGTTTTCCTTTGAAAGAGGCGATCAAGACCAGACTGGAAGCTTCAGGGCATCAGATGATTGATGTAGGCACTTTCAGCACAGAAAGTGCCGATTATCCTGATTTCGCCATCAAAGCCGCGGAACAGGTGGCTTCCGCTTCATGCCGGTTCGGTGTGATGATCGATGGAGCAGGGGTAGGATCTGCTATTGTTGCCAACAAAGTGCCTGGTGTGCGCGCTGTCAACGGGACAGACTCTTTTATTGTCGGAAACAGCCGCAGGCATAATGACACCAATCTTTTGACCCTGGGCAGCGAAGTCATAGGCCCCGGCAAAGCCATGGATCTGGTGGATCAGTGGTTGAATACGCCATACGAAGGGGGGAGGCACCAGTCGCGTCTGGACAAAGTCGATGCATTAGAGCACAGGTACTCCCTCGATTTCAAGGGTGTCGCGATGATAGTCCGTGACATGATCAGCAGCGTGCTGAACCCGGCTGGAGCAACCGGCGCGGCTGATCGCAGTCAGGCCCGGCGGAGTGTCGTAACTCTTGAAAGTGTCAAAGGCATGACTGCTAAGGAACTTGCGGTTACCAGGGGCACTATTGTTACTCCCGCTGCTTCTGATTATTTAAAAGACAAGGGAATTCAACTGGTTTACAGGTAAGAATCGTGGAGGGACTGATTGCAGTTGGCTCGAGTTTGCGGAAATGTTGTCTGCACCCATAAGTACGAAAGTCTTACCGGGTTCAAGCTCCTGCTCATCCAGCCGGTGAGTTCGAGTATGGCACCCCTGGGCAGGCCTATCGTAGCAACGGATCTGGCAGGTGCAGGCACTGATGAGCTGGTGTTCTTTGTCACATCAAAAGAGGCCAGCAATACAATGGATAATCCTTTAGTGCCGACTGACGCTTCGATTCTCGGTATTGTTGATGAGATTGAAATGCTGGAGTGGAAGGAATGATACTGGCTAAAGTCACCGGGAATGTGGTTTCCACCTGCAAGGAACCCAAATTTCTCGGTAAAAAACTTCTGATGGTGCAACCCATCAATCCGGATGGAACCCGTTCGGGAGAAGAAATTCTGGCTGTTGACCATATCGGTTCCGGAGCCGGGGAAACAGTGCTTGTGATTAATGAAGGCTCAGTGGCTGCGGAGCTGATGAATGATCCGGCTGTCCCGCTGCAGGCGGTAATCGTGGCTATAGTCGACGAAATCGAACTTGTTGATCGGAGGGAATGATGCAGAGAAACGCACTCGGTATGGTGGAAACCCGTGGATTTGTCGGTGCAGTTGAAGCTGCTGACGCCATGCGCAAAACAGCTAATGTCACTTTGATTGGTTATCGCGTTGTTGGCTTAGGCTATACAGCTGTGCTTGTCAGAGGAGATGTAGGTGCCTGCAAGGCAGCCGTCGATGCCGGAGCTGCAGCAGCCCAGAGGGTGGGAGAACTTATTTCAGTGCACCTGATTGCCAATCCTCATGAGGATGTGGAAACTGTCCTTCCTGGAGTGGGTGAATTCGGTGGAGAGCAGCAGGAAAGCGGAAAAAAATCGGTAAAAGTCAGGAAGTAAGTTTGCAGAATGCGGGGGAAGGTATGAATCACGAAGATCTTGTCAGGCAGATCACACAGGAAGTGATGAAGCAGCTTAATACATCTGTTCCTCAACAGTCGCAGGCGAATTCTGCCCGCAGCGCTATCTCGACTCAGATCGAGAAGCTGGAGCGTGAACTTCAGGCACTTAAGAGCCAACTGGCCTGCGAAGCGATGCCTGGTCGTGCTGTACCGGCTCTTGAAGCTGGACCCCTTATCGCGTCAGGCAGTTCCGGGTTCTGTGACCCGGCCCAATGCACAGGATGCGGCTACTGTGTGCTCAACAACAAGGATGCGGTAAAAAAACTGGTGGGTGCCGGTGCCATCAGGATCAGTTCCGGTGCCGGACTGCCGTCTGCGCCACAGGATCTGGCTTCATACATCGATCATACTCTGCTCAAACCTGATACCACCGCAGACCAGATTATCAAGCTATGTGAAGAAGCCAGAAAATACACTTTTGCCTCAGTTTGTGTCAGTCCATCATGGGTGGCTCTGGCCGCCAAAATACTTCGAGGAAGTCCAGTTAAAGTCTGCACAGTGGTTGGGTTCCCGCACGGGGCTACACCGCCCGCGGTCAAAGCCTATGAAACGCGGCGTGCTATCGAGGACGGCGCGGGTGAAATAGACATGGTGATCAATATTGGAGCTTTAAAATCGAAGAATTACCATCTGGTGGAAGAAGATATAGCCAGAGTTGTTGAAGCTGCGCGCTGTACTCTGGTCAAGGTTATTCTGGAAACAGCCATGCTTACGGACGAAGAAAAGATTGTGGCTTGCGGTCTTGCCAAATCAGCAGGAGCGCATTTTGTCAAAACATCGACCGGGTTCGGCCCTGGTGGTGCTACAGCCAAGGATATCGCTCTGATGCGGGCTGCAGTGGGTGAGGACATGGGGGTCAAGGCTTCAGGCGGTGTCAGGGATTCCAAGACCGCCATGGAGATGATCGCTGCAGGAGCCACGCGCATCGGGGCATCGGCGTCGGTGGAGATAGTGACAGGCGGGCAGGGAACAGGGAAGTACTGATCGGCTGGTGAAAATCACCGGTCTGCAATGTTCCGCTCCTGCCTCAGCCGCTCACCGTACCTTAAGTACGGCTCGGGCATCGGTCATCACGGACCATCACATCCCGGCAATTTTGACCAGCCTTGAAAGAAGTGCGAAAATCACCGGTCTGCAATGTTCCGCTCCTGCCTCAGCCGCTCGGCGTACTCCCCAGTCATTGATTCAATGAATCGCAGATTCTGATAGAATGATGCATGAGGGAAACATGCCCCTGATTGTTAATGCCGATGATTTTGGCCTGACCCCCGCGGTATCACGCGGTATTCTCCATGCTGCCCGTGCCGGCGTTGTCAGTTCTACCACAGTGCTGGCCAATTTAGTGTCTGATGAGTTTCTGGTAAAACTGAAAAAGTCCGGACTTTCGTCCGGTATCCACCTGAACCTGACATGCGGAAAGCCGCTGCTTCCGGTGCAGGAAGTGCGGTCGCTTGTTGGCGTGGGGGGAGAATTCCATCCACTGGAAAGGCTGATTATCCTGACCATGGCCGGAAAAATCCGCGCCGGTGAAATTCGTGCTGAACTAAGTGCCCAGGTTTCCAGGCTGCGCCGGTTTGTCACACTTTCGCATTTCGATGGGCACAGGCACTTTTATTTTCTGCATCCTGATCTTGCGGGGGTGGTAATTCCTCTGATGAAGAATCTCGCGTTAACGCGGACCCGCTTCCCACTGGAGTCACGACTTTTCGTCCCTGCCGGATTAAAGCATGCTCTTTTCACAATTGGCCTTTCTCGCTTTTCATATGGCCTGAGAGGATTGCTGCGCAGGCATGGTATGGTGACCCCGTATCAGTTCTGGGGCCAGCAGTTCAGCGGAGAACTGCGCCTGCGGCATTTGCGCCGGATTCTGCCTGAACTGAAAGGATGTGCGGAACTGATGACACATCCCGGATTCGGTGACCGGAAGCGTGAGCTGGAACTGAAGGTTTTGTTACGCTGCAGAGCGCTACGAAAAACCAGGCTCGCAGATTTTGATGCAATCTGATTGAA
>JAQTRI010000390.1 GCA_028711905.1 Candidatus Wallbacteria bacterium
TCGCAGTAATCGATATTTCGGACACAGGCATTGGTATGAGCGAAACTATCATTGAAAGGATTTTTGAACCGTTTTTCACTACCAAGGAAGGGGGGAAGTCAGCAGGGCTCGGACTGGCTATGGCTTACGGCACAGTCAGAGATCACAACGGTTTTATCGATGTGTTCAGCGAGCCTGACAGGGGTTCAGTATTCAAAATGTTTCTCCCCGTATGACTTAAGGATTATGAAAATCAGGATTTGCGCCATCTGTGCATTCGGGCTCGAAACGCTTGTCAGATTTGAGTTTGAACGATTCGGCCTCCTTAACATTTCAGTCAGCGATGGCAGGGTGGACGCTGATGGGTCCATGGTTGATATTGTCAGGCTGAATCTGTGGAGCAGATTCGCGGATCGTGTGCTGATAGTGACTGGAGAATTCACTGCCGTCACTTTTGACGGGCTTTTTGAGGGTATCAGGGGTATCCCATGGGAAGAATGGATTGATCGCAACGGAAACTTTCCGGTTGAGGGAAAGTCAGTGCGTTCAACTCTTCATCACCTTCCAAGCTGTCAGGCAATTGTAAAAAAAGCCGTGGCTGAAAGATTGAACCATGGTTCAGGTGAAAGGCTTCCTGAAACCGGGCCTGAGCGCAGGATCCGTTTTTCCATCCTGAAGGACCGTGTTACAGTGGCAATAGATACATCAGGAGAATCCCTGCACCGGCGAGGTTACCGCCTGGCGGGTGGGACTGCACCTCTCAAGGAAACAATTGCTGCTGCCATGGTGTACCTGTCGGGGTGGCAGGGGGATATCCCGCTGCTGGATCCATGCTGCGGTTCTGGAACGATAGCGGTTGAAGCTGCGATGGCTGCTCTGAATATCGCCCCCGGATGCAGGAGAAGCTTTGCCGCTGAAAAGTGGCCTGTTTTTCCAAGTGAATTATGGCGCGACGGGCGAATGGAGGCGCGCGAACAGGCAAAATCAAAGGAACTGTGTGTGCAGGCCTCTGATATTGACCCAGGGGCGGTGGCTCTGGCTCAATCCAATGCAGTACGCGCGGGGGTGTCTGACTCGATCAGATTTGAAACAAAGGATTTGAATCAGATTTGGATCGACCGCGAATTCGGCACAGCATTGTGCAATCCACCATACGGGGAGCGACTGGAAGGGAAAAGCGCGGCTGTCCATTTTCTGCATGTTCTGGGCAAGATATTCCGGAAAAAAAGCGGTTGGAATCTATTGGTGCTGACACCGGAGGATGGATTTGAACGAATTTTCGGTCGTCCGGCAGATCGAAGGCGCAAGCTTTACAATGGCCGAATCAAGGTGGATCTGTTTCAATATTTCGGCAAAGTTCCTGCTGTCAGCCGCTGAAATCATCGAGTACAATCTTTGTCCGTAGATTAGCACTTATGCCATTGTCACTGATCAGGGGGAAATTCATTTCCTCTGAGCTTCTGATCTTGAAATTCTTTACAAGCTCATTCTGATGCAGGATCGGGTCTCCTGAGGAATCCCAGCCCGCGACTTTCTGGAACCGGTAAACGATGTTCAGGCTGAGAGTTCCTGTCTTGAAATCCGGTGTCAGCCGCAGTTCATCACCGCTGACCATATATCGGTCTTCACTGCGGATGCGGCCCAGACGGTATAGAACTTTTTCGAAGTTGTCGTCTATCTGGGTTTCCCCGCAGCGTATTCTACGGTTGATTATCAATGAAGGCTCTGAGTCTACTTCAAGAGTGGCTTGCACTCTGGCGTAAACCCCCAGGATGTGCTCAAGGTATTGAGGCGTATCGGAACTGACATCGATCATGGTGATTTTATTACGGATCTGACTGATTATCCTGGGCTCATCGGAAATGATTACCTGTCCGGTTGTAGAAAGAAACTCAACAGTTCCGGCTGGAGAAATCAGGGGGGAGATGATTTCTGCAAGCTGTGAAGCGGAAAGCCATCTGGTGCGGTAAACAAACAATTGTGTTTCTTCACTGTAAAGCGGGACGCAGAAGATCATAACCAAAAAAAGAACTGGAGCGAAGAGTCTCATTGACTATTATATCGGAAGAAAGTGGCCGGTGATGATGACAGAATTAACAATGAAAATCCTGTGGCTGACTGTCGGATCAATGAAACAGCTTAAGGTTCTGTTGAAGGGTACTGCCGTCTTTTTTAATGGAATACAGCAGCTGCAGTCCCCCGATGTCACATCCTTTTTCCAGAATCTTGATGTACTTTTTAGTGCTGAGTTCCAGAATGTGCAAGGCATGAGATGAAGGTTCGCCCCATGAAAAGAAGATGAACTGCTCATCAGGAAACCAGCAGAAAGAAGGAAAGAAAGAGGCAACATCACCGGTAAAATCAGTCAGGGCGAAACTTGAGGCATTGTTCATATCATAAGCATAGATATTCTCCAGTTTGCCGTTTTTGACCATGAAACTGAAAAAATTTCCCTGGGGAGAAAAAAGCGGCAGAATCTCGTCCAGCCCCTGAGTTGTAGTTACAGGCGCGTGGGTTTTACCCTCAAGATCAACGAGCATGATATCCTTGCGCGGAGAAGTGTTGAGACCGGTTACGACAACGGCCAGAATCTCTTTTCTGGGATGCAGGTCGAAATCGATGATGGCGGAAATTTCCGGAGCTTCCCAGCAGATTGCATTCTGTTTGGTTTCTATGTTGTAGCGGTAGATCCTGTTTCCAGCCAGATAAAAAATATAAAAACCATTGGTGCTGAATTCGGCCTTTTTTACATCCATTTTGTCGGAAGTGATACCGAGCGCGATGCGGGTTTTGATGTCCAGCAGGACCAGTTGCAGATTATTGTTGACTTTGGGGCTGAGAAAAAGGAGCTTGTCCTTGTGATAGCGCATTCCGGTGAACAGGAGACCACTGTTGTCAAAAAACTCAGCAGAGTTTCCCGAGTCGATATCATAGCGGAAAATTTTTGAAGAGGAAGAAAAGAATAGAGTTCTGTCTCTGATGGAAAGATGGTTCTGACTCATATGCAGACTTTGCCCGATGATAGAGTCATCCTTGCCGAAAATATTTACTTTGTTAAGTGTTTCATCCTTGCCGAAGGTTTTCAGAAGATAGTAAAGCGCATAATCACTGTCGTAAGAGCTGAGTCGGGCACGAAAATATTCGTACTTCTTGATTTCTCTGATCTGTTCCTGAGCTCTTGGCTGCTTGATAACCGGTGACAGAACCTCACGGGCCTTGATGAATTCCTCGGCCTGGAAATACGCGTCTGATGCGTGGAAGAGGTAGAAGGTTTTTTCCTTGTTGGATTCAAAGGCTTTTTCAAACATATATGCAGATTGAGAAAACTTTTTTTCCTTGAACAGGGTGCGGCCTTTCTGAAAATAGGTTTCGTCTTCGTTGAGTGTTGCCATGGGCTCGATTTTCTGGACAGCAGGCTGGACAGGTTTTGACACGGGAGTCTGCTGGGTGTCAGGCAGAGGAATAGTGAATTTTTTATGGGTGGAGCAGAAAAGTTCGCCGAAATCATTGATCCCGTAAAATCCCCCTGAAGGGCAATCCGGGAAATGATTTTCATTAAAAAATGTTTTCAGGGCATTAGTGTGCTGCTCTGAAAAACGACCTGATCCGCTGGCGAAGATAACGGGATTTTCTCTTGTTTCAGTACGGTAGAGCTCGACAACTGCAGCGATGGCTTTCATGTTCAAGTGGCATAGGTTCTGGCTGCGGTCAGTGGATTTTTTGGTATATCCGATTGCCAGAAGCGAGGCCAGAATAACGATAATGACAAGGGATACGAATATTTCCATTAAAGTGACTGCTTTATGGTTCATAATTTTTCAATCCTTACCATGTTTGTTCTGCCGGCCTTTCCTGGAGGAGTTCCCCCTGTCAGGACATAATTGATCCCTCTGGGAAGAAGTTTGTT
>JAQTRI010000391.1 GCA_028711905.1 Candidatus Wallbacteria bacterium
CCGGTGCGGAATTCTCATCAGCAGCCAGCCTGACTGCCAGCGCTCTGCCTGCCAGCAGCCCGAAACTGGCCGGGAACTCCTCGGTTCCGGCTTTCATGTCGCTGAGCATGATACGGACGATCTTGTTGTAAAGCCTGCCTGTTCCGAACCTGATGCCTGCCGGATCAGCGCCGATCCCGTCTTTAACGGTCAGGTCATAGCGCTCCATGATGGAAAAGGCGAAGCGTCCGTCAGCCGCGTCAAGCAGGGATTTTTCGATGATCACTTTTACCGGATGAGCTCCGGCGGCCTTGACAGCCAGCTCGATCTCAGTGCGCAGGGTTTTTTCGTCCCGGTCCTTGATGGCGCTGATGTTTAAGAGAAGCTCGATACCGGCAACCCCTTTCCTGATTGCCTCTCTCACCTCGATGCGCTTGGCCTGCGGGGACGAGGTGCCGAGCGGGTAGCCGATCAGCGCGGAGAACTTCTGTTCCGGGAATTTTTCCCTGACTGCATCGATAAAGGTCAGCGGCACGGGAATAACGCCAAAACCGTTCTTTACGGCTTCCCGGCAGAAGCTGATCACTTCATCGCGGGTAATCAGGGGATTGGTGATGAAATTTGGTACTTTCATGGAAAAATAATAGCAGTTCGGCCGGAAAAAGTCAACAGCACCAATCAATTGCAGTAACGATTTTATCCGCAGGGAAAGGTCGCGATCGTTCCCTGCAATGGCGATAATCCCGTGCCAAACACCAAATCCCGCTGTTGAGCAGAAAACTGATGATCGCGTGCTATCGTAAGGGCATGTTGCAACATGCCCCTACTCAGGGTCTCAAATTGAGACTCAGCTGATTCCGGGGACTGGCCGTTCCCAAATCCTTCTGCTAAAGCCAAGGCCTGTCCCCGCGAGAGATGGGAGTTTTGGTTTCAGCGGATTTCATCAGTTGAACCCTTTACGAGCTTGTCGCGTTCTCGTCCTTTCATGGTTGAGTAGGAGTAGTGTTCGTGCCGCCACATTGCTTGAAGAGAACTCACGCAGCTTTTTCCTTGACTCTCGGAGCAGGTGCCCCGAGCAGTAATCCCTGTGAACTGAGATCTTCGTCAAGATCCGGCCAGTGGATCCCATAACCGGCACCTGAGATGCGCCAGTTGGCCCTTTGCGCTTTGCTAGCATGAAGAAGCCGCGGAAACCAGGAAAGCGGTACGCTGATGGTTCTCCCATCAAACAGGTCAACAACTATAACATCACTGGTGAACCGTACATCTTTGATTCTTTCGCCGGATTTAGGTTCCAAAGAATTCATGCCAAGCCTCCAGAAGTAGTTCCTTGTTCTCGGTTGTCAATGACTCCAGTTTTCTGAGTTCTTTAGCCGGAAAACCGAGGTTGTAAGCCAGAGCAACCGGGTCGAGCCAGAATTTTGCCGAAAAAGCGTCTCTATCCACATGGATGTGAGGTGGTTCGCAAAGATCATGACTGACGAAATAAAATCTGTAAGGCCCAGCTCTCAGAACTGCCGGTGACATTGCTGTCTCCTCTCGTGGCTCTTCGTTTCAAAGTTCAGGGACACGCTCCCTTGCAATGATTACATTCTACCCCGGATTCTGACAACTGTACAGGATCACTCCCCTTCACCCCACCAGCCCTCTGCATGAAGCATTACCGCACCATCCCCTGATTCTCTCCCCCAGAAGGCCGGCGACAATCTCTTCAGGATATACTAAGCTGTACGCCACATGCATGTGCAGGCACTTGATCTTCACAGGATTCATCCATTGCGCCAGCCCGCCGATGCCTCGATGATCGGCCCGCAGGCGATGCAGGCTTTCGCGCTCGCGGATATACCGGATGGTTTCTCTCCGGTACCTCTTCAGAAGCCGTCTGTCGCGGCAGATCTGTTCTGAAATGGAAGCAACCAGCCCTTCTTCCTCGAGCCTGTCGACAAGATAAACCAGGTGCGGGCATGTCAGCCAGTACAGCGTTGGAAAAGGCCGTCCCCCTTCGACCGGAAGACAGCGGATGCAAGATGGGACCCCCCAGGAACAGCGAGCCGCGACCAGGACAGCCTGCCCGGGTTCCCGACCCAGTTGCCCTCTGATCGCCAGACTGTCCGCATCAGGCATAAAGCCAACCCGGGGGAAAGAAAAAGTCTCTCATTTGCGGCCAAACATAAGGCGCGCTGCCCATTCCCGCCCTGTATCAACAATAGTGTATGTCACAGGGATAAATGTCAGGGTCAGGACCATGGAAAAGATCAGACCGCCGATAACCGTTATTGCCAGGGGCTGGAAAAAATCGGCTCCAGCACCAATGCCGAGCGCCAGAGGCAGCATGCCGCAAACAGTTGTCATTGTTGTCATCATGATTGGCCGCATTCTGACCGTGCAGGCTGTAAGGCAGGCGTCAATGCGGTTTTCCCCGTGCAAAGTACGGCGCCTGTTGATGTAATCGATCAGAATAATGCCGTTGTTCACAACAATGCCGGCCAGCATGATAATGCCGATCATGGCTGTGACTGAGAAAGCATAACCGCTCAATCTCAGTGAGAGCACCACCCCGATGACGGACAGCGGAATAGTGAACATGATGACAAAGGGGTACAGAAAAGATTCGAACTGCGCTGCCATCACCATATAAACAAGACAAACTGCTGCAATCAAGGCATAGCCCAGATTGCCGAATGCTTCAGCCCGGTCTTCTTCCTCGCCCCCGAACTTAGCCTCATAGCCCTGCGGCAGCTCGATGGTCGAGAGAATCTTCTGGATGTCGCTGATCACAAGACCCTGGGCGCGTCCCTCGGAATCAGCTTCCACCTTCAGGATCTTTTTCAGGTTGCTGCGCTCGATCTGGCTGTATCCCCGATCCTGGTAAATGCGCGCAATCTGTGAAAGCGTCACGCGGACACCCTTGTCAATGGTAAACTGCATGTTGCGCACCTTTTCGATGCGATCCTTGTACGGGTCGTCAGCTTCGACCCTGATGTCGTACTCTTCGTTGGATTCCTTGTACTTGCCGGCTACTGTCCCATAGACGAAACTCCTGACCATTCCTGAGATGCCGGCCAGATTGATACCCAGGTCCCTGATTTTTTCCCTGTCGAATTCGATCTTGATTTCAGGACGGCCTTTTTTCACTCCGTTGTTCAAGTCCTTCAGCCCCTTGACACTCGAGATCTTCCCGGCAATCATCAGGCAGATCTCCTCCAGCTGTTCGAATTTTTCGCCGCTGACCTGAATTGAAATCGGTTTCCCGGACTGGGGCGGCCCCATTCGCATTTCATTGTAAAAAATGTCGGTAAAACCGGGAATGCGGGAAATCTCAGCCCTTGATGCACTGATGATATCTGCAGTGGTTCTCTTTCTCTGTTTGACTGGTTTGAGAACAACCGTGATAGAACCCTCTGCCATCTCAGTGCGGGAAATGAGTTTTTCAACCTCAGGATATGTCCGCAGCTGTCGTTCAATAGCGGCAGTGATCAGATCTGTCTGCTCGACTGAAGTACCTTCAGGGGTTTCGAAGCTGACCACAAATGTCCCACGATCCATGGACGGGAAAAATTCCTGGGGTGGAAAAAACATCAGCGAAACACCGAAAACCGCCAGAACAATCACAAAATATCCCACACAACGCACAGGGGACCTGAGCAGAAAGCCGAGCAGGCGCGACAGCGAGGCTGCCACGCGGTCCATCAGAGGATGGCTGACCTCGCCACTCACCTTGATAATGCGCGAAGCCATCAGCGGAACCACCATGATGGCCACAAGATAAGAAGCTGCCAGGGAAAAGACAATAGTCAGAGCTAAGTTGAGAAAGATCTCACCAACCATGCCAGGCACGAAACCAATAGGAAGAAAAACAGCAACAGTGGTCAGGGTGGAAGCCAGGATCGCCAGCATC
>JAQTRI010000392.1 GCA_028711905.1 Candidatus Wallbacteria bacterium
TCCTGCAACTGAAAGAGTTCCTGCAAAGCCGGAAAAAGTGTCTGTCAGATTCAGTTCCATAGAATCAAGGTGAATGGTGTCAGCCAGCAGCAGGGCATCATCCCGGTCCTCAGGCAGGGATTCGATCGGCATAATCAGGCCCCGAGAAGACTCTGGGAAGGCCAGTTTCGCGAGACAGGCGCAAACGCTGGAATCCACTCCACCGGAAAGGCCCAGCACCAGGCCTGAGCAGCCGGCTTCGCCGGTTTTGCGCTTGAGCCATTGAACCATCGAGTCGATAATGGATTTCATGATCGTTCCCCAAGCTTCGCTTTTGCCCTTTGCAGGTCTTCCGCTGTATCAATACCGAAACCGTCATAGTCAACTGTCACCACCCGGATGCGCACGCCGCGCTCGAGCGCGCGAAGCTGCTCCAGCTTCTCAATGTTTTCCAGTGTTCCCATTGGCCAGGTCGCGTAACTCTGCAGAAAATCCCGGCGATAGACATAAAGCCCGATATGGGCAAGGACTGTCGTCTGCTGCGAGTCCCGTGGATAAGGAATCAGGCTGCGGGAGAAATACAGCGCCCGACCCTGCCTGTCTGTCACAACCTTGACCTGGGACGGATTAAACTCATCCCTGCTGGCAGCCCGCGGTGAAGCAATTGTGCCCATTTCCAGGTCAGGGTCAGCTAAGAACGGCTCAACAGCGGATTTTATGATCTCAGGTCCGATAAAAGGCTCATCCCCCTGGAGATTGACTATGATGTCTTCCCTGACCTGCGGTAAAACTGCCGCAATGCGGTCAGTTCCGCTGGCAAGGGCCGTATCCGTCAGGATCGCCTCTCCACCGGCATCCTGGATCTCACGGGCTATCCGCTCATGATCACAGGCCACGATCACGCGCCCGGCACCACTCGCCACAGCCGCTTGCCAAACCCTGCGGACAATAGTCACGCCATCGAGCTTCATCAGGCATTTTTCCGGCAGCCTGGTGGAACCGAGCCGCGCAGGGATCAGGACAGCCACTTGTTTCATCACGCTCTGCATGAGAGAGATTTTACCAGATGTGAGCGTAAAGAAAAAGACGACCCATGGTCCGGGGGTTCGATTCATTGAAACCAAATAATAAGCGTGGCTATGCGCAATACCTCGAGATTTGCCAAAAACTTGTTTCAGGAATATCGTTCAAATACGATTTAATCAATCAACAGTTTCCGGGAGGATCTCCACATGAAAACAATCATTTCACTTCTGGCCGTCACTTTTCTGTTCGGTTCTGTGCTCGCCAGTCCCGGAACAAACGAAATTCAACTTTCATCAAAGATCCAAATATCTGAAAAGTCACACCTGCCCTGGCACAAGCAAGTGCATTTCACCTTTGTCAATGAAGTGGAAGATGAGCTGGCCACAGATCTGGGTCTTACCATCAACGGGTTCTGGACCTGCGCCGACCCTGAGGAAGAAAAAGCCGCGGGCAGGCTTTACGGTAATGTATCCTTTGTCATCGCAGCCTGGGGCGATGTGATTGAGGATGCGCAGGAAGAATTCGGGTTGAACATCAGAAATTCGGTCAGCCGGGACATTTTCGGCAATCCAGCAGTACCGGAGTGGTACATCAGGGACCACGACATGCCTGACACCCTGGCCATGTCGATCAACAACCGGGTATTCATGGATTTTCTGAAGAAACAATCCTGCTCTCTTCTCGAAAGCAGTAATTTTCTTCTGGTCGACGAATGCATGACCCATATCGCGCTCATCGGACTGGAAAAGCAAAATACCGGATTCGGCGTTGACGATCTGCGCGTGTGGAAGGATTATCTTAAGAATGACCTGCACCTTTCCTTCAGTGAGAACTTAATGAAAAACCACCAGTTCCCTCCTATGACCGAACAGGAAATGCTGACTCTCTTCAACCTCGAATCGATCCGTGATTTCGACATCTGCTCCCTGCTTCGCACCTCTAATGATGCGGCAGGCATAAGTAAGCAGGCTCTGGAAGCGGCGAAAGACTCGGTCTTCCAGGAATATGCCTGGGTTCAGCAACAGAACGCAGCCAGTGTCATGACCGACTTTTTCCATTACATCAACAAATATAAAAAAGACAGGAAACTGCCGTGTATGATCGGTGCCAACATCGGCATAGGCGACAGCGCAGACTGGAGCCCGCTGTGCCTTCCCATGTATGACGATCTTCTGAATTTCACAGTCACTGAGATGACATCTCATGATTTCTCGCCATTGCCCACAGGCAAGCTGCTGCCGTCCTGGAAAATCGCCGGTTCTCTGTCAGCCGGCAGGCCATTCGGACTTCTTTCGGTAGTATACGCGACCAGCCTGAATAAGAAGTTCACCAATGATCACCGGGATTTCCGTCCCATGAACACAGTGCTGTTTTACGAAGCCCTGTCCTGCGGCGGAAACTTCGCCTTTGGCTGGGCGTACGGCCCCCAAGCCTACATCTCGGATCACCTTTATCTGAAACCGCACATCAGTTTCGTTAAAAAATACAGGGAGCTGTTCGAGCTGGAGACCAGACCCCATGCTCTTGGCGTATTTTACGGCAACCAGGCTTTGCTCGAGAAAAGCGATGATTTTCCGAAATACACAGGCCTGGCCTGCGGCTTAGCTGCTCTGGGCTATGGTTTTGATGTCATCCATTCCGGGGACGACGAGTTCAGGGAACTGCCTGTCAACAGGTCGTCTTTGGGCTTTCGCCGGAAAATCCTGATCCCTATGGCCTCGGCCTTTTCCAAAGATCAGAAAATCGCGCTGAAAACAGTGGCTGACAAAGTAGTATTCTTCTCCTTGTCAGACGAAGATCTCAGGGGTATCGGTACAGAACTGCAGGGTGTGCCCCTGGCAGATTTTCTCACAAAACAGGACCAGACTGCGCTGGAGCCGCTGAAAAAAGCCCTCTCCCCCCTGGAACCGGATGTGACCGGGACCCCGCTAAATGTCTATGCACTGCCTGAAACGGCTGCTGACGGAAAATGCATGCTCGTGCACTTAGTCAATTACAATTATGATGAGAAAAAAGACACTGTCTCCCCTCAGGGACAGATTAATCTGAATGTCCTCCTGCCTGATGGCGTAACTTCCGCATACGCTGTCCGCTGGATCCGGCCCGGAGCAGACCCGGTCATTTTGCAGGGAACAGCGAATAACGGGAGGTTGAGCGTAACAGTTCCAGGCCTCGATATTTACGGCATGCTCCTAATTGGAGAACCGGACCGGGTTGCCGAACTGCTGCACTGACCAGCCGGATGAGGATTATTTCACTCTGCTGATAAATTCGGCGATTTTTTCAAACACAGCATCGCGTCCATCGTTGAGGATCAGCATGTGATTCCCTTTTTCGGTCAAAAACTTCTCTTTGCCGCTTGCGCCGATTTGTTCGAACATCAATTCAGTACCTCTGAAATCCGCGGTCTTGTCGTCGCGGGCGTGGATCATCAGTATCGGCCTGTCAAAACTGGAAATTCCCTTAAGGGTCTCCTTAGATAACAGCATGATCTGATTAATACCGGATACCGACATCCTGGCATACAGACTGCGGCTGATTTTCCGACCCTGATAATGATAAAAAAAGGAACCGGAATTAGTCCTGATGTAAGGAAATATCCGTGATAAGTCCCTGATTCTCCTGTCCAGTCCCCAGTCATACAATGCTTTATCAACGATAAAAACAGGAGTGCTGATGGAGACCACGCCTGCAGCAGCGGTACTGCCTGTCGTGCATCTGACAGCCAGCATCGCGCCTGTGGAATGTCCGATCACGAACAGTTTCTCGTACTCGCCGGACAACAGACAAATCTCTTCAGACACCTGTTTTTCCCAGTCCCGCCGGTTGACAGCAGCAAGATCCGAGTATATCCCACCATGCCCCTTGA
>JAQTRI010000393.1 GCA_028711905.1 Candidatus Wallbacteria bacterium
GAGGGGACATAGAGGACGCGTCTCGACATTCGACATTTGACCCATCCACTTCCTCAACCAGAAATTTCTGGAGAGCTTCATCTTCTCTGAAAAAGGTATCCCGCCCAGTTTTTCCTGTCCAGCTCTTTCCGAAGTGTCGGCGCATAAAAACAGGTCAGAAAGTGGTTCCAATGTAACCACCCAACACCTGACCGGTCTCAGTGTCTACCCAGACCTGATAAGAAGTTCTTGAAGGCTGATTCGCTACTTTCAGGTTAATTATCCAGGCCAGCCTGAGGCAATTGGTTTTTGGAATTCCTGGAAAATTGGAATCAATGGTATTGATCACAATGGGGTTGGTCAAATCAAGGTATGAAGCGAACGGCCCATTGTTTGTTGCTCCAACATACTCAGGATTTGTCTCGCTGTCACCCTGCAGATGGTAGTCTGAAATCCCAATGAAGTCGGAAGATAAAATTCCCAATCGAAAAAAAAGATCCTTTGGGGTAACTTACCAAAAAACTTTCCAAAGGATCTCCAAAATGGTTGAAAGAATTATGTACCAAAAAATCAGATTTCTCAAGGACAAGAAATTCCTGATTTCAGAGATTGTCAAAGAAACCCAACTGGACTGGAAGACAGTCAGGAAGTTCATGAAAATGAACGAACAGGAATACATCAAGTATCTGGAAAAGGTCAAGCACCGTACAAGGTGCTTCGAGCCTTACAAAGCAGAGATAATCGAGAGGTATGCGCTGAACAGGTTCCGGCCTCTGCAGAAATCTTCCATTTTTGACTATCTGGAAGAAATGAAAGGCGCTTTGCCCGGCACGGAGCGCGCTCTCAGGGATTACATTGACTACCTGGTTGAAACCGGGCAGCTGAAGATTTCTGAAGGAGTCCGGCTCTATGCTGCAGTGCCTGAACTTCCATACGGCAAACAGATGCAGGCCGACTTCGGTGAGTACCGCTGCAAAGACGGACTGAAGTTACACATATTTGCAGCTGTGCTCTCGGCCAGCCGGTACAAGTATTGTGCGTTTCAAGAGAAGCCGTTCACGACCCTTGATGTGATCAGACACTTTCTGGATTGCTTCCGATATTTCGGAGGCCAGCCCGAAGAGCTGGTGATAGATCAGGACCGGCTGATGATAGTGAGTGAAAACCACGGAGATATCATCTACACCAAGAGTTTTTCAGCTTTCAAAGACGAGATGGGATTTGATCTGTATGTGTGCCGGAAAAGCGATCCTGAGAGCAAGGGCAAAGTGGAAAACCTGGTCAAGTTTGTGAAAAAGAACTTTCTGGATGCCAGAAATTTATTGGACATCGATGAAGCTCAAAACAGTCTGAGAAAGTGGCTTGTGAGAAGAGCAAACGGCAAAGTTTCCGCAGCCACAAAACGAGTCCCGGCATCCGTATTTGAAGAAGAGAAAAAACATCTGAAGCCATTGAGATCCAGCATCTATCTGAAAGAATCGGTTCCTGAAAAAGAAGAACGCTCTGTGGACAAGATGTGCCGGATCTCCGTGAATTCCAGAAAATATCCTGTTCCAGAAAAGTACAGGAACAAGGAAGTGGAAATATACAAAACTGATGAGAGGATTTTTGTCTACGATATGAAGAGCGGAGTTCTGGTAGATGAACACATTGTTCCTCTTCTGCCTGGTAGTGTAGTGTCTCCTAAGAGAGAGCCGGATGCGAAAAAAGAGAAACTGGATCGCCTGCTTGAAGAACTTCTCCTGATGTTCCCTCTAAAAGAATGGAAGGAGTTTGTCAGGAGAAACAGAGAAAAATTTACGCGCTATTTCCGGGATCAATATCATGAAGCCAGGAGGAAGTTCTCCAAGGAAATCTCGCTTGTCCACTTGAAAGAAGCCTTAGAGTATTGCATCGAAAACGGAACCATTACCATGTCAGAGCTTGATGACACCTATAAATACTTCAAGCGCGAAAACGGAAAGCCAGAACCTGCTCCAGTAATCAAGCTCTTGCCGGAAAGCGCAAAGACCCTGGAGCTGATCAACGGACTCAGCGTAGCCAAAAGAGACCTGTCAATCTACAAGAGCATAGTGAGTTCCGGAAGGGAGGCCAGACCATGAACAATTACAAACAGGTTCTTACTCTGCTCTCCGGCCTGCAGTTGAATGGCATGGCAGAAAATGTTGAACATGAAATCAATGAAGCCGAAGCCGGAAAGATTTCCTATCTGAATTTTTTCAAGTCCCTGCTGGAATCAGAATTGACATACCGCAGGAAAAGAAAACTGGAGAGGAATTTATCAGGAGCTCATTTCGAAGTGATCAAAAAGCTTGAGGACTTTACTTTCAAGATGGTAACAGGCATCACAAAAACTGATGTAGCCAATCTTATTGATCTGCGTTGGCTGGACAATCATGAGAATCTGCTTTTTTTCGGACCACCTGGAGTCGGCAAAACCCACCTGGCGGTTTCTTTCGGAATGAAGGCCATTGATGTCGGATACACGGTATGTTTCGAGCGGATGACAGGATTAGTCAAATTGTTGAAAAACAGAGAAATCCAGAGAAGCGCAAACTTCAGGATCAACCGCATCATGAAGGCTTCGCTGCTGATTATTGACGAAGTTGGGTACACCCCGATTGAGAGAAAGGAGGCTAACTTATTTTTCAATCTGGTGAGCGAGCTGTATGAAAAATCCTCGATCATTATCACCTCAAACAAAGGGTTCGATTCCTGGGCCGAAATTATGGGTGATCAGATCATGACAGTCGCTCTCCTGGACCGGTTACTGCACCACGCAAAAGTATTCAACCTTGACGGCGGTTCTTTTAGACTCAATGGAAAGGAGAATTAACCATTTTGATTTTTCGGACTGGGAAAATTATCTTCCGAGATGAGTGGGAAAATTACTTGCCGTTTACACACCCTTGTATGTGATCATAAATTGCTTTGCTGCTTCAATGGCGGCTTCCCTGGAACCCCGGACCACTGTTTCACATTCCATGGTGCTGAGCAAGGCTCTGACATCCGGTGATTCACCCGCATAAAAAGACACATCGACACGCTCTGAGCTAAGATATTCGTTGAATTTACGGCAAAAGGAAACGCCATAGTCCCAGGCCCTGAAACAAACAAATCTATTGCGCTGAAAATCCGGGAAAAAGGCAGGTATCACTTCCAGGGCTTTTTGTTCAAGAATTTCCTTTTCAAGAGCAGCTTCTAATTGAATAGTGTCGTTCTTGGATGAAAGTTTTTTAAAGTCCTTGAAGAAAATCGCAAACTCTCCCCCAGGTTGATGCAAGGCAATTGTAAACAGTTCATTCCCTGAGAGAAAAGCTTTGTAAATAGAGATTCTTCTCAGCGCTATTCCGCCAACACCATTTCCAAAATGCATAAATCGAAGTTTATGTACATCATATCCTAATCTGCAGATGATACCTGAAATTTTGGTCGAATAGATTGGCAGAATCTCATTTATCTTAAGCGATGTGGTTTCCGGGTTACAACTATTATCGCAGCTGGAATTGACTGAAAAAAATAGAACAAGAAGGGTCAGGACCAATAAACTGAGCAAGACCGTTTTCATTACTTGCGTAGATCTTTTAATTCCCAATTTGTTGCAGAGTCTGGGAAAATAATCAACAACTCATTCTTTTTAAAAGCTTCAAACCATGGTTTTGAAACAATCTTTAAGGAATTTTCCATAGCTGAGCCCAATTTGTATTTCAGTTTGATTGCACGAAAAAACCATTGAATTACTTGGTTCACAGCTTCAGCATTTACACCTTCGGGATCGTCCGGACTTCCAAGAACGCCGGTTGTGTTCTTGTCCCATCCGATGAAACACCCGGCATTAAATGCTTCAAGCCATTTCTGGGGGACATAGAGGGGGGACAT
>JAQTRI010000394.1 GCA_028711905.1 Candidatus Wallbacteria bacterium
TCTGAGTAAGGAGCAGTATGAAAGCAGGCCTGGAAAATGTCCGGCTCTTTCAACGGATTGAGTCCTATGAGTTTTGCATAGCAGCCACCCTCGAAATTGGCTATACCTGAATCGCTCCAGCCATGTTCATCGTCTCCGATCAGGAGGCGTTTCGGGTCTGCTGAAAGCGTGGTTTTACCTGTGCCTGACAGGCCAAGAAAGAGCGAGGACTCACTCCCGTCCATGCTTTCATTGGCAGAACAGTGCAGGGGTAGAATGCCGGATTCAGGCAGCAGGAAATTCATCACTGTGAACATCAGTTTTTTTACACTACCGCAGTATGCAGAGCCGAACACAACTCCGAGCATGTTTTCAAAGTCGATGGCTAAAGCGATATTGCTGGTGCGGCCGCCGGGTAATTCACGCAGGAGACCCTTGTATTGTGCCTGGTCCAGCTTATCGTCAGGCAGGACAAGCAGAAAAAACGGACGGTCATGGTAAATGCTCTTACCGATATCCTTAGGCACAGGCAGAAACATGTTATCTGTAAACAGGGCTGTTACAGGATTGGGCGATATGGTGGTTACAGGCAGGGCGTAAGCGGGATCAGCGCCCAGCACTCGGTCTGTCACGCAGAGACGATCTTTTTCGGACAGGTTTTTCAAAGCATCAATAACGAGCTGGTTAAAGGTCACTGGATTAAGAGGGAGATTGTTGGCTGAAGTCCAGTCGATTTTTTTGGCGATCGAATCACGCATGACAAGATAAGTGTCTTTTGGGCTGCGCCCGGTAGATTCCAATCTGGTCCATACGGCTAAGGAGCCGTTCTCAGTTGGTATGGCGCAACGGCTCTGGACAGACCATTCGATCAACTGACGGCGCGATGGATTGCGGGTGATATTGGAACCCTTAAGCAAAGTCAAAATTTTGTCCGAATAAAGCATGATTCCCCCCCAAAAAAAAGACGATCCCGAGATTAAACGGTACAAAGCTATCTTATAACTTTTGAACAATGTTGGCAACCGGTGTTCTGGAGCATAGTTTCTTTACGATTCGAATCCTGCGGGAGCCTGACGCACAGCAGTATTGCCTTTAATCGGGCTTTGTGCTATTTTCAGACATATAGCTTATGCTCTGAAGCCGCAAATTTAAGTGTGGCCGAGCACTAGTTGTCCGGGCGGCAGTTTACAGTATGACTCATCCAAACGAGCACCTGATTTTTTTTTACAATCCCTGTTCCGGCACAATCAGGAAGGCCTGGCCCGGGTTGACATCAGTTCTGAGCAGGTTTCACCCTGACTCTCCGCTGCTGGCCACTGATCCTGACCCGCTCAGTATGAAACGCATGTATGGTCATCTGGCCAATCAAGGAGTCATACCGATAGCTCTCGGCGGAGACGGCACTCTTTCGCTTCTAATCAACGCCTTTTATCCTGCAGTCAGAACATTCGGCCTCGTTCCGGTCGGGACTGCTAATGTTATAGCCGGAGAACTGGGTATCCCATCCGATCCTGTGGCTGCTGTTTCTTCTCTGGCCGGAGCATCGAGGAGGACCATTGATCTGGGACGATGCGATAATACTTACTTTGCTTTGTGCCTGGGAATCGGCTTAGACGGCTATTGCATACATTCTGTTTCTGCAACAGTGAAAAAGCTGGCGGGCAAGGCTGCGTATGGACTGAGTTTTGCTTCAGGCCTGATCGCATATCGCGAACCCGTTCTGGAAATCACTGTTAACGGACTCACATTACGCGGTTACAGCCTGATTGTGCAGAACTTCCGTAACTACGCGGGGAGATTCAGGTTTTCTTCTGAGGTTTCCTCAGGCGACGGTTGTCTGCATATGGTGCTTTTTAAAAAACGCAGTTGGGGTTTGTCACGCCTTTCATTCGCCCGGCAGGCACTCGGAATTTTCTGCCGCGATATTGAAATCATGCCTTTTGACTGCCTGACAGTCAGAAGCTCAGGCAGGATGATGACACAAATCGATGGCGATGCGTCTTGCATCGAACCGCATGTTATTGAAACAATTCCTGGTGCAGTTGAAATCATTGTTCCATAACAATGTTATTGTATGTAACTCAAGTTTGGCAAATTTTCAAAGTATGCCCTGAAACCCTTGTGGGGTGGCCAGGTGCAACTTTTTTTCGCACTGAGCTTGCCGAAGGAGAGAAAAAGTTGTACCAAGCCAGGACCCGCCACAAATCAAGGTTTTTGCAAAACATCTGGCTGAACACCACAAATATTTGCCAAACTCAAGGTATGTAATCTGGAGGGATGGACGGTTGAGCCATTCCCTGACAGGGTGCATTTAACGAACGAATGATATATAATATTCCAAACCATTGGAGGATGATCATGAAATACACAATTATATTTGTGTTGTGCCTGTTTATTTCAGGTTGCGGTAAGACTCCAAAGCCCGGGGCTGGAGAGGCCCGGATGTCCCAGGCTCCTGCAGGACCTGTCCAGGTGGAGTTCTGGCACGGCATGGGCGGTCCGCTCGGAGAAGTACTCAAGGAAATGATCAATCAGTTCAACCGGTCCCATTCAGACATTGTTGTAAAAGGTGTGCACATGGGAAGCTATGACACTCTGCAGCAAAAAATCATTGCTTCCCTGATGGCGAAAACCAACCCGGACATCGCACAGTGCTATGAAGCATTGACCATCAAACTCATAGATGCCGGAAAGTTAACCGCGCTCGACCGGTTCATCGATGCTGATCCGGCATTTAACAAGGCCGATATCGTTCCTGTGCTTCTGGACAACAACCGCTATGACGGAGTTCTCTACTCGCTACCCTTTAATAAAAGCGTGCCTGTGCTTTATTACAACAAGGAGATGTTTGCGGCAGCCGGGCTGGACCCGGAACACCCACCTGCCAACTGGGAAGAATTCCTGGAATTCTCCCGCATTCTGACTAAGGACCTCGATGGCGACGGTAAGCCGGATCAGTTCGGTCAGGCCATGACCAATTCAGCCTGGATCTTTGAATGCATGCTGCTGCAGGCCGGCGGCAGGCTTCTATCTGAAGACGGGACAAGGGTTGAGTTCGACAGTCCTGAGGCGGTCGAAACCCTTGACTATCTTATTAAAACTCTTAACGAGGCCGCATACAAGACAACCGGGTTTGACCATCAGAACGACTGGATTGCCAGAAAAGCCGGTATGGTTGAAGGATCATGCGTTTCCAGAACTTATATGGCCGCCAACATCAAATTTGATTATGGCATTGCTCCGCTGCCGGCGCACAGGAAACAGGCCGTGATTCTCTCCGGCACTAATGTGGTTTTGTTCAAGTCCAATCCGGACAAGGAAAAAGCCGCCTGGGAATTCATCAAGTGGTTTACCATGCCTGACCAGACAGCGCACTGGTCTCTTTCGACCAACTATATCCCTGTGCGCAAATCGGCAATCGACACACCAGCAATGAAGGATGCCATCACCAGAGATCCTTATCTGAAGGTGCTGTTCGATCAGCTGCAGTATGCTGATTTCGAGCCGCGTCAGGCTGAGTGGTACGGAAGCAGACAATTGCTGGAACAGGCTCTGGACACCGCACTGATCGAGCGCAAGGACAGCGCCGGTTACCTGAAAGACATTACTGTTAAAATCATCAAGGAATTGAGCGGTAAATGAATCATACCCAGGCACGGGAATTGATTCGTTCAGCCGAGTCGATACTGATTGCCACCCATATCCGGCCTGATGGTGACGCTTTCGGAAGTTCAGCCGGTCTGGGATTCATGATCAATCAGGCGTTCCCCGATAAATACTACCATGTGCTGCTGGAAGATACCCTGTGGGAGAATCTGCGCCACATTGTTCCTGAAAAAGACTTTTCAGTCGGGAGTTATCACGGT
>JAQTRI010000395.1 GCA_028711905.1 Candidatus Wallbacteria bacterium
CAAGTATTTCCAGTATCATCAGGGCGGACCAGCACCAAATACTGTCATGCTCGATGAATACGGAGGCATTGCCGTGTGGAATTATCCTGGTGACGGAAAATTCCCGAACAACGCCAAACCTGATGCTGTGACCGCAAAAAATGACATTGATGACAAGGGTATCTGCATCAACGGAACACAGGTGGCCAATACCGATAGCTATCAGCCCAACACAGTGCCGAACGGGATGGATGTCAATGGTGACGGTGCAGTTGACTGCGATGATTACCCTTACAATGCCTTTGACGCTCCAAAATCCAATTATGACGGCAAATCCGGAATTTTCGGCACTACCACTTTTGACGCAGGCGCAGGCGGAAACGACCTGAACGAAAAAGACTGGAAATCCATTACCTACCACTGGTTTGTCGGCGCCTACATATACGACACCAACGCCGAGCAATGCCGCTGGTATAAAAGCGAGGTCAAGACCGGCACTCTGGATGACCGTTCCGTCTGTGTCACCAGGGTTAACACAGACACTCAGCCCAAATCAGTCATTGATGGGGAAGAGATCGTGCCTGATTTCGCCCGCCGCCGCATCTATCATGTCAAGCTCCAGCTTGATAAAGATGATCTGTTCCGCTTTGCCATGCCCTTGTCTCCAACCACCAGCGTTCCGCTTGATAAATCAGAGTTTTACTATGTGTGGGTAGAATTCGACTATCCGGTCTGCACATGGGAACCAAGGGACCTGCATCCTATGAACCCGGACGATCCAAAGGAAACAGTAATGATCCCGTCTTATTACGACTTAGTGCGCAAGGAAGACGGACATGACAGCTACCGCGACATTTCATACGATCCCCTGGCAGGCGGCACAGGTGTCCCGCAGGATAAAGGCTATAAAGTCCGCATAGTGGACCGCGAAGGCCCTGTGCTGATCTACCGCGAAGAGGGTGGCGCTTATCCTGAGGGGGCAACTACTGCAGATATGTTCCCGCGCAGGATCGAGTATACTCTGCGTGACAACAATCCCAACTGCGCGCTATTGCCGGACTACTTCGCGCTCCGGATCCAGCTCAAGAACCCGTCCATTGTGGCAGGCAAGTGGGACAATGAGAAATACCCGCTGTCCGAGTATCACAGGTACGCTCACAACAGCGAAAGCACCCTCAATTACGACACCGACCTGTCTTCCCAGCCTGAAGGCAGCAGCCCCAAGCCCCAGCAGGTGATGCAGACTCTGTTCGACCGGGTACTCAAACCTGACAATCACAATAACGCCGTATCCAGGTATTATTATCTGTTCGGTCAGATGGACGAGGACAATATCCATCGCTACCTCGACATTTTCCACGCCAAACGCTCGGTCGGTCCCATGCCGGAAAACTTTGATAACACTATTTACTGGTATGTTGAGGGCCGCGACAAAAACGGCAACCTGCTCAATGATAAGATCCCGCCGGTCAATCCCGGGCCCAAGGAAAATTACTGGCGCCATTTAGGTACAGTCAGCATGCACGACAACGACCCGCCTGAGGTTTCTTTTGTCGTCACCATCCCCAAGCTCGGCAGAGAAATCAAATACCAGGTCTCAGACGATGGCAGGGACGACATCATGTACGATGCGCCGCAATACGGCTTTGTCAACGATGGAGGCAACACGGAGATCGACCGCTCCACAACCCCTGACCAGACAGCCCTTGTTGATTACACTGTCTGGGGGAACGGCACTCTGCTGCCTCTGAATAATGAAGGTGGAACTACGCGCGGCAAGATTTACATCATTGTGACAGGAAACGGTTCCCGTGGAGAGCCGCAGCTTGGAAAGCAGCACATCTTCGACTATTGCGGTGACGGCGGCCAGGGTGCCGATTCCTTCAATATGATTGAAACCGATCTGGCCGGCTGCATTGACGGCACGAATTTCTTAGACTTCGGGGCTCTTCTCCAGAAACGGAGAGCTTCACCGGCCATACCCGCGATCCTCGGCTTAGACGAAGACATGCGCATTGGATTCGAGCTTCGGGCGCGGGACAATGTTGACCACATCTGCCCGCAGCAGAGCAACAACAAGAGCCACAACCTGACGCAGAATCATGATGGGGACTTCCCGGTAACCCTGATGAAAAATCTTAAACCCGTTGTCGTCAAGACAGCTGAGTTCGGTCAGGGATGGGGAGCATCGCCTTCGGTCAACATCAACATCGGTACTGACGAGTATAATTACCTGCATGCTGTGCATTTTGCCCAGTTCCGTGAAAGCACGAACATTCCCCTGGAATCTCCTGATTCAGAATGGTTCGAGATCGAGGTTACGGACAAAGCCGGCAACCTGCGCTCTTTCAAGATCCCGTTCCGCATTCTGGACACCACTCTGCTGGATGAGCTTCTCAAGCGCCAGAAGGAGCAGATCCGCTTCCTTGACAGTCAGAGCGAAGTAGAATAATTCGAACGACCCTGTTCACCCCCCGGCTTGTCCGGGGGGTTTTTATTTTCGCGGGATCGCTTAGTTGCATCAGGACCCCTTTCCTGCTAAACTGATGCTACTGGTCTGTTCATAAGTTCTCAGCAAGTTGAGTTCAGCGCACAGGCCTGTAACCAGGCCTTCCCATAGAAACCCTTTCGCATGAGCTTATGAAACAGTCCACTAATAAGTCAAAGGGGTAGCATCTGTGAAAAAAGCCTTTGTTTTCCTTCTGATTCTTGCGGTCATAGTCACAGTTTCAATACTGTCACTCGGCGGCAGATATAATTCCATGCTTTCCGCAAAAGTAGAGAGCGAATCAAGATGGGCTGAGGTGGACAATCAGCTCAAGCGCCGGTCCGATCTGATTCCGAACTTAGTCCAGACAGTCCGTGGGTTCATGGAGCACGAAAAAGAAGTGCTGCAGGGCATTTCTGATGCGCGCACCAGATACGCCGGTGCCTCTGGCATTGAAACCAAAATTGCGGCCAGCAACGAACTGTCCGGCGCATTGAGCCGATTGATGATGATTGTGGAAAATTATCCGCAGTTAAAGGCGGATCAGAACTTCATCAGGCTGCAGGACGAACTGGCAGGCACTGAAAACCGCTTGGCTGTAGCCCGCCAGCGTTACAACGAGAGTGTCAAAGCCTTCAATCTTTCGATCAGCAGATTCCCTGATAACATGATCTCAGGCTCATTCGGTTTTGAACGCCTGCCTTTTTTTGAAATCACATCACAGGAACGAGTCGCTCCAAAGGTCGAATTCTGATGCGAAAAATCAAAGTCCTGCACATTATCACAAGGCTGATCCTCGGCGGAGCCCAGGAAAACACCCTGTTCACAGTCGAAGGACTGGAAAAAACCGGAAGATATGAAGTCAAGCTTCTGACAGGTCCCCCGATCGGTCCTGAAGGTGAAATGCTCGGCTATTGCCGTGATCATTCCATCAGGCACCGAGTTTTTTCACAGATGCAGCGTCAGATCAATCCTCTCCGTGACGGGGTTTCATTTTTTGAACTTTACTTCTATCTTAAACACAACAAATTCGACATTGTGCACACTCATTCTTCCAAGGCGGGTATTATCGGCAGAGCCGCAGCGCGCTTAGCAGGTGTCCCGGTGATCGTTCACACGATCCACGGCCTGCCGTTTCACTCTTATCAGGCTGATCTGATCAACCGTTTCTTCATCGAGCTGGAAGCCAGAGCCGCGTCTGCGACAGACCTGATCATCTGCGTTGCCAAGTCCATGATCGATCAGTCAGTCCGCGCCCAGATAGCTGACCGGGAAAAATTCTGCTTAGTGCGAAGCGGCTTCCCTGTTGATCAGTTTCTTAACGCACGCAAAGACGAAGAACTGGCCCGCCGCTTAGGAATCGAACCTGATGAT
>JAQTRI010000396.1 GCA_028711905.1 Candidatus Wallbacteria bacterium
CGACCGCTTCCGCGATTCCGGCAGCAACATCGGCATTTCGCGCGAAGTTATCGGCGCGACCTTTGAGGTTCGGATGCTGCACACCGATGAATCCATGTTCCGGGAGTGCCTGCAGGTGATGATTGCCGATTGGGAAAAGATAGGGGTTCATCTTATCCCTGTAGCAGTCTCTTCTGAAGAAATGCAGGAATTGCTGAAATCCGGATCATTTGAAACAGCTTTAGTCGGAGTGCCTGTCACGGCAGACCCGGACATTTCCGCTGAATTCGATTCCTCTTTAGCGGATGCGGAATCATCGCTTGCTGCTCAATGGATGGGTTATCAAAGCGGCACGATTGAAACCCTTCTGAAGAAAGCCTGTCAGACCTTTGACATTTCCGAGCGGCGCAGGCTTTATCAGGATGTCCAGTTGCAACTGCAGAAAGATCTGCCCTGCACCTTCCTTTGTATTGTTTCTGAGGTGGTGGCATGCACACGGAGATTGCATGGTGTGAAGAGTGAGGTGTCTGGTCTTTTCCGCGATCCGGGAGTGCTGTTCGTCTCCAAGGACCAGCGGAAATATCAATAGAGGTCTCTCGGATGGAAGCATGAGTATAATGAAACTGCGGTTTTTGGGATTGTGCGCTCTTGCGGTAATTGCATCATGCCTTTACCCAGTTTGTCAGGTACTGCGGTTACCAGAGAAAGTCAGTTTGTCGATTGCTCCGGGAGTCAGCCTGGAACTCATCCTGGTGCGGCCAGGTGAATTTCTGATGGGTGCTTCCGGTAACATCGTTCAACAGTCGAAATTTCCACCACGCAAAGTTAGGATCACTAAACCCTATTATCTCGGGAAGTACGAGATCACTCAGCAGCAGTGGAGCGCAATCATGGGTTCCAACCCCAGTTGTTTTCTATCGCCTGTGAATCCCGTCGAACGCTTCAATACTGTGGAATGCTATGAATTTATCGCTCGACTTAATAAAAATGGGTACGGGCGGTTTCGCCTGCCTGCGGAGGCTGAATGGGAATTTGCCTGCCGCGCGGGCACCACCAGCGCTTTTTCATGGGGGGACCAGACTTCTGAAGCAACGCTTTATTGCAATTTCGCCGACAGCGCTGCAGGCGAAGGATCAATCTTCAAGCGCTTCGGTTTCGGATGGGCGGACATGAATGCCAGAGACGGGTTTGAGACTACCTCCCCTGTGGGGTCGTTCAAACCCAACCCCGCCGGTTTCTATGATATGCATGGAAATCTCTGGGAAATCTGCAGCGACTGGTACTCGGAAACATACCTCCCTGATTCTCCGGTGATTGATCCTGCCGGGCCGGAAACCGGTGAAATTCATGTGTTGCGCGGAGGTTCCTGGGGAGATGAAATTACCAATTGCATTTCAGGGAGCAGGGCTAAGCAGTGGGACACAAGATGGTGGGTGATGGGTATGCGCGTTGCATGGGATCCGCCGGGACCGTTACATCGGCTTGTGCATGTTTTTCGTTATTGAGCAGGATATGGGAAGTGCTGCGATGGCAGATAACCCCAATGTCCTGGCCTCGATTCGTTTCAGCCAAAGCCTGCGCCTGCGCAATAAGACCGAAGCTGTGAAGAACGATCCGAAACAGGCTCCGAATTACGGGATTCTGCCCGGCTCCAACAGTCACGAGGGGTATTTCCCGGGCATGCACAGCTACTGGGACGACTTTTTCGTGCTGCGCGGGATCAAGGACGCGATCTACTTAGCCGGAGTCTTAGGCGACAGGGAGGCTGAGACCTGGCTTACAGAGGAACGCGATGATTTTACCCGCTGCCTGTATGGGTCCATCAATCGCATGATCGCGGACAGAAAACTCGAATACATCCCGGGGTGCACGGAAAAGGGCGACTTCGACTCCACCTCGACAGCCATCGCCATCACGGCCTGCGATGAGGTGTATAACCTGCCGCAGCCGCAACTCGATTACACTTTCGACCACTACTGGAAGGAATTCGAGAAAGGCACCCATCCCGGATCAGCCCGCACCTTCACACCGTACGAAGTCCGCTCAGCCAACGCCTTTGTCAGGATGGGCAAGCGCGACCGGGCCCTGGCCATGCTGCGCTGGTTCACATCCGATTCAGTGCGGCCGTATGGCTGGAACCACATGGCAGAAGTGGTGTACGACGATCCACGCAAGCCCTCATACATCGGCGACATGCCGCACACCTGGGTCGGGTCCGGTTACATCGACGCTGTGCGCACCATGTTCGTTTATGAATCCGGCGATCAGCTGATCCTGTGCGCTGGCGTTGACGCGGCCTGGTTTGACAAGGGCGTGTCGGTCACGAGCCTTCCCACGAGCTTCGGCACTATCAGCTATGACATCAGGCAGAACGGTGACACATTGGTATTTTCCGCTCACGGCACTGCCGCGCCTGAGGGCGGGTTTGTGCTGCGTCTGCCGGTCAAGGACTGGGACAGGGATGTCACATTCGCCACCCTGCCGCAGGAGATGGAATTGAAGTAGAGGTTGGGATCTTTTTCGTCAAGCAGCTCTGCCAGAATCCTGTCAGTGGGGGAAACCCGTGGTCAGGGTCCGGTTCAGCCTAAGCCGAGCTATCTGTAAACCTTGTCCCTGGTATCGATGCTGCTTACGAACGCTACAAGAATATCTTTGCCCGATAAGGAAAAGACGATTCTGATCCTTCCATGCCTGATGCGGAAATGGTTTTTCAAGTCGGCCTTCAGTTTTTTCAGGTCCAGACTGGTGTCTTCGATTTTCAGAATTTTCCTGACAGCGGAGACAACCAGGCGATCAGCGGTTTCTTCGTCCAGAGCGCTGGGATTCTTTTCGATGAACTTTTCAGCCTGGCGGGAATAAACGATCCTGAGGTTCATACCCTGACGACTCGGGATTTCCCTTTTTGGTGACAATTGCGGTTTTTCAGCAAACCGGCGATCTCTTCGTGCTCTTCGTCACTCACAAAGGGAATGCCGGCAGTCAGTTCTTCGATGCTGGCGACCACTTTGACCTTTTTCCTGGGAAACAGTTCGAGAAAAGCTAAGAAGGTATCGAAAATCGAGTCTTCGATGTTCAGCATGATGGTTTTCATGTTCAGCCCCCGGATTGTGCTTTTGCTTCCACCTGCTTTGATTATATACGAAAATCCGGCTTTGGCAAATCCAGAGCCGGTAACCGGGGAGATCTTAACTTTTACATCGACGATGGATCGTATCCTACTTGATTTGCAGTGTCAGCTTCATTTCCGGGTTGATCCCGGAATCGATCTTCGCAGCCACGATCCAGCCTTGGTCAGTGCGCCGGAGCTCGGCTTTGCCTGCCGAGAGTCTGGCCTTCAGGATTTCCAAACCGCTGAATCCCAGCTCAAAGCCCTTGACGCAGGGCGCATACAGATCAAGTTCCAGCTTCTGACCTTTGCGTTTCACTGCCAGCACCTCGCAGGTGGCGTACTTCAGCGTGCCTGACTGAGGCAGTTCCAGGTTCAGCGGCAGTATCACTCCGCAGCGCTGACGCAAGTTCAGATCCAGAACCAGGCGTTCCCCGCCCAGTGAAAGCTCTGCTTGGTCCTCGCAGTCGATCTCGTGGAAATTTCCGGCAAACAGGAATCCCTGTTTGTCATTTGCCCGCAGCACAGCTACAAGGTCGCGGCCTGACAGGGTAACACTCTTTTTCACGCCCAGTTCAGCCATCAGCTGTTCCATGATTGGTACATAGTAATCGAACTTGTCGATCAGGTTGAAGCCTAACGCGATGAGCAGACCCTTCCCTACCACAGCGCTGAATCCGCAGGGCACTCCGTTCAGTGTTGCCAGCACAGTGGCAGAACCGGGCAGATTCTCGAAGCAGT
>JAQTRI010000397.1 GCA_028711905.1 Candidatus Wallbacteria bacterium
TTACCGATTACTGGTTACTGATTACTGACTGCGGGTGATGGGTAATTGGTGAACGGTAATAGGTTATCTGTGGAAAAGAAAATGTCAGTTCAACCTGACAATGGAAAGAGACGACCAGGCATCATCGTTGGCATATGTAACAGCGGTAGCGCTGGTATTGTATATTCTGACCGTATTGTTGGAGTTACAGTAGACAATCTCAGAAAACGAGTGCTTATAGAAGGTTCCTGCCGCATAACCCTGGCCGAGAGAGTTGACTATAGTAACCCCGCCTACAATAAGGGCAACATCGCCGCGTTCATTGACATCCAGGCCGCTCTGCAAGGCATTGACACAGATCAGATAATATCCGGCTTTGTAAATGGTGATATCATAATTACTGTCGGTGCGAGACATGTAAGAATTATCTGTGTTGAAGCTTTCTGTACCCCATTGATAGCGGACTGAACCTGCTACACCGTGGTTTGTGGCCAGCCACCTCCCTGCCACAGGTGCGCCGTGGATATGGCCGTTCACATCAAGTGCTGCTTCTGGTGAGGCTGTTCGGATTCCGATATTTCCACCGTCTTTGACGAAAATTCCCGTCCCCCCATCATCATACAGAGCTAATCCTGTGGCGTCCCTTGCGCGGATCTTGTCAGCCTGGATCATGCGTCCTGCCCCGATGTTCCAGTCGCCGGAAAGCGATCTTGTGCCTGCAGCGAGCAAGTACTGGTTGTGATCATCATCCCCGAGTCCGGTTAAAGCGCCGTGGTCGGTAATTGTAAAGGATACCCAGGCACCGTCTTTGCGTCCCTCAAAATCTGCACCAGTCCAGCGGATTGTGCCATTGGTAACAGATGCGCTGCTGCCGATGGAAAGGCCTCCGATGATGACTGCGTTCCCCGTGGAATCGATCCATCCCACAGGAGTGCTGTCTGATGATTTGACTGTAAAAGCGCTTGACCCATCCGAGGAATCCAGAGTGGCTGTAATGTCTGCGGCAGAAAGCAGGCATTTTAAAGATAAGAAAAAAATGAGCGGCAGAAAACTGCGCATATGGATGTATCGGGAGGAAACGGTAATTGGTGATTAGTGATTGGTGATAGGTGGGAGAAAGAAAATTCGTAGTTTTCACGCGCGGCCGCATGAACGCTTATCCGCTTTACCGATCACCAGTTACTGATTACCAATCACTGATCACTGTTCACTGATCTGAAATCATTTGCCCGGATGCGGCATGCGATGAACAGTGCAGGGGTCGATTTCAAACCGACCCGCAACCCTAAAGATTGCGCCAGGGCAAAGTGCTGATTTCAGACCTTGTTCCAAAGGGTCGTTCACCGTCATAAACAATGAGCCCCGCGCAGTTTTGATTGCCCTCAAGCGATGTCCATTTTTTTAGATTGGCGCAAAGGTGCGGACTGAATGTTTTCGAGGATTTGATCTCAACAGGAATGAGCCTGTTCCCGCAGTCGATCATCAGATCAATCTCCAGTCCCTGCCTGTCCCGCCAGAAGAAAATCTGTGGAGTTTCGCCAAGATGATGAATGCGTTTATAAAACTCGGAAATGATGAAGTTTTCAAAAATGCTGCCGTACAACGGGTGATTTTTCAGCACATCTGAGTTCCTGATCGAAAGAAGGCAGCACAACAGACCGGTATCAATGAAATAAACCTTTGGGGTTTTCACAATCCTTTTCCCGAAATTGCGAAAATGCGGCTGAAGGACAAAAACAATTCCGCTGGTTTCCAGAAGCGAAAGCCAGCGTTTGACTGTTGGAACACTTATGCCAAGGCCGTTGGAGAGTGTTGTGCAGTTCAGAAGCTGCCCGGATTGCGCTGCTGTCATTTTCAGGAAGTTTTCGAAGGTTCTCAGATCACTGATGTTCACAAGTTGGCGTATGTCTCTCTCCACATAGGTGGCGATGTAGTTTTCCAGCCACCTGGTCGGAGTCAGCGAGCGGTCGTGGATTCTCGGGTACATTCCTTTAAAAAGAATGTCTTCGGTCGATTTGCCGACTGCCTGGGATTTCCGGATGCGGCCTTGGAAAATGTCTTCAATCGACCTGTCCGCTCTGGGATCATACAGTTCATTGTAAGTAAACGGGTAGAGTCTGAAATAGGCGATTCTTCCAGCCAGGCTCTGGGAGATACTCTCCATGAGCAGGAACTGCTGCGATCCGGTCAGAACATAACCGGGATGCTCTGTTGTGTTGTCGGCAGCCTCCTGGAGATAGGAAAACAGCTCAGGCGTTCTCTGGATTTCATCGATGATCACCGGTGCCGGATAATCGGACAGGAATCCCCGGGGGTCTGAAACCGCATATGAACGCGAATCAGCATTTTCCATGGAAATGTAGCTGTGATTCGGGAAGCGCATTTTCGCCAGGGTGGTCTTGCCGCTCTGGCGAGGACCGACAATGGCTATGACAGGGTATTCTTTAGCGTATTTCTCGATTGCTTTGGCTAAATGGCGTTTGATCATTTGACAATATTAACATCGTATATTAAATTTGTCAATGCGATAACTGCAGGGGTCGATTTCAAACCGACCCGCAACCCGTATCAGTCCCTGCCGATCACAAAGGCGATCAGATTCCGGTTTTTGCAGGACATGGTCTGTCCATCATCCACTTTCCAGTACATCTTGAAAGTGAGATCTCCGTCAGCGGCAGCTTTCCACATTCCTATACAGGAACCGCTTTTGGGATCATCACTGTCGGCTTCGAACTGATGGACCTCATTTCCTGCCAGAACAGCGGTGCCGTTTCCGGTCGTTTCGGCGATATAGAAATAGAAATTTCTGTCATTTCCGCACCAGAAAACTCCGCTCATTGTTACATAAACCAGGTCGCCAGCCGTGCAACTGATTGTCGCAACAAGGTTGTTTTCAACAGCGTATGCGCCGGATGTTGTTGACCGCTGGGTATTGTCACTGGCAACAGCATAGTCTACATCATGCCGCATGCGGCCGCTGATATCCAGCAGAACGCCCGGGGATGTTGTGCCTATGCCAACATTGCCGCCGTCTTTTACAAAAATCCCGGTACCCCCGTCCTCAAAAAGGGAAAGCCCGTCCCCGTCTCTAGCCCTGATTTTATCAGACAGTATCATCCGACCATCGCCGATGTTCCAGTCACCGCTCAATGCCCTTGTGCCGTCGGTTCTGAGATACTGGGTGTGATCATCATCTCCGAGGCCTGAAAGACCGCCGTGATCAGCGCTTACAGAGGTAAAAGAAACCCATGTTCCGCCTTTGCGGCCCTCAAAATCACCGCCTGAATAACGGATTGTGCCGTCAGTTACGGATGTGCCTGCGCCGATGGAAAGGCTGCCGATGATAGTGGCGTTTCCTGTGGAATCGATGAATCCGGCAGATATCCCGATTGCGTTTTTGACAGTAAACGCGCTTGACCCGTTCGAGGAATCCAGTGTGACCGTGACATCCGCCGCGGAAAGTCCGGTAAGATTAAAGAACAGAACAAAAAAAACGATTAACATGCGCATGATGTCGGATAATTGTAAGCAATGAATCATGTTGTGTCAAAAGTGGCGGAGGAGTTCTAGGCAGGGGCGAACGGCGTTCGCCCGAATACGATTATGCGGCGATGAACAGTGCAGGGGTCGATTTCAAATCAACCCGCAACCTGATGAATCATTCAATATTTGATGATGAAATTGACATATATGTTTGCCGGACGGGTTTCGTTTCCGCCTGTATTGGCTGTGCTTCCGCTGACCGTGTGCCCGTGGGCTGCGCTGTCTGCAAGCGCTCCTGTGATTGTGTGCGAGTGATCACCGGCCGATGAAGTTGTTTCAGGGTTACTGTTGTTATC
>JAQTRI010000031.1 GCA_028711905.1 Candidatus Wallbacteria bacterium
GCAGGGATCGGTGCTGGAACTGGCAATGTATCGGTCAGAATTGAAGGAGAAATTCAGGAGAATCCTCCAGTGACGGGTTACCTACATTCAGTTGACAGCAACCATGGTTGAGCCAAAGTTGTCGGTTTCGCTGTTTCGTGTTATAATTGGAGCAAGGCAAACGGCTTTCATTGACAAGCATATTCCTTTGTTGCCGGGAGGTGGCGGTGAGTAACATAAAATCAATTCTAACGCTGGTTCTGCTGTTTTCAGCTTTGTTGCAGCTGCATGCCGCGCCTGTCTGGGTCTATCCGAACCAGAACTACGCATTTTATGTCAGCCCCACCAAGCTGCTGCGCTATGTGGAGGTTGAATGGAGCGACATGGGCGGCAGCGCTCAAGGCTACCTTTACATCAACGGCAACACATATGGAGGCTATGATGTGGGGAATGGCATGCTCTATGGCCAGGACATCGTGCCTGACCTGGATGTCTGGTACAACATCAATGTCTTCGCTGTCAGCGGGTTTATCCAGATCGTTAATGACGCGGCCATGCTCTATGCAGTGCGCACCATGTACTGGGACCCGGTGGACCTCAATGGAACACCCTGGTATTACAACGGGTGGAGCATGACCATCCAGATCGATACCAGGCGCATTGTACGCTACATTGAGGTGGACTGGCGCAGCAATGGCTGGTCTACCTATGGAACGCTTTACAGCGGAGGGTACAGCTACGGTGCTCAGTATGTCGGTACAGGCCAGTATCTTTATTCAAACCTGTTTATTCCGGACACTGACCGCTGGTATGTCAACAATTACATGGCCTCAAACCCGATGATCACCATTACCGGGGGAGCGGCCCAGATCTTCGCTGTGCGTGTAGTTTACGGAGACAGCGGCACGATCGTGCCCTTCCCCTTCCCTCTGCCTCCGCCCGGACCATACCCGCAGCCAGTGGACCAGAGTTATCCAATCCCTGCGGCAGGTCCACAGCCGACCGGAGGTCCACACATCCCCAAAAAGTAGGGGCGAATCATGATTCGCCCATCCCCCTCGGGGGGAATATGCATGGTTGAGCCAAAGTTGCCGAATGCCGGGTTTCGCGCTATAATTGAGGAAGATAGGGATGGGCTTATCAGCCCTCCCAGAAGCTGGGGAATGCCCCGGGGGTGCCTGATGAAGAAAATGATGCTGATCTGTACGCTTTTGTGCGCTGTTGGCGCTTTGAATGCAGGCGTGCTTTATCCTCCTGGTCAGAGCCATTTCATCACGATCGATCCCGGACGCATGCTCCGCTATATTGAAATCGACTGGTATGACTCGGCTGAGGCAGGCGTGGGAAGGCTTTATCTGAACGGAGTGGCTTATGGCGCGGCGGATGTTGCCAATGCTTCATCCTATATGGGTGTTTTTCTGCCGGCCATTTATCGCTGGGACAATATCAACACCTATGCAGCCAACGCATATATCACTTTTGAAAACGCCACAGTGGAAGTCTTCAATGTCCGTACCGTGTATCTGGATTATGTGGACTGGGTCAATGCTCCATGGTACTACAACGGCTGGTATGTCATGATTGCGGTTGATTCGAGCCGGGTGTTGCGTTACATCGAGGTGGACTGGCGCAGCAATTACTACTCTTCTACAGGTACGCTTTACACTACTACGCTCAATGCAAGTGGGCAGACTGTCACTGGTTCACAGGGTGGGGCGGCTGTCGGGACCGGCAGTTTCATATACGGCAATCTGTATCTTCCGGACAGTCACAAGTGGAACATCGATGCCTATTGTTATAACGCGTACATTTACATTACAGGCGGTAATGATTACTATTCCGCTGTTCAGATCTTTCAGATCCGGGTTGTGTACAATGACAGCGGCAGTTTTTACCCGTATCCGGGAGTCACGGACCCGAGCGGCGTGACCAACTGGTCATACAACTACAACAATTACACAATTTACCCTTCTGCTACCAATTACAACTATCCTTCGTTCCCCTACACAGGGCCACCCGCGCCGACCCCCGCATACCCCAATCCTGGAAGCGGAGTCACTTACCCGTATTACATGCCTGTGTACAGCGGAGGCAGCCCTCCCAATCATATCCCGCACTGATCAAACAAGGCAGGCCGTTTTAACGGCCTGCTTTTTTTTGGCGGCAGGAAGTAAATCAGTTTCCAAACAACCTGGTTTGAGGTAGAATTCACTTGATGGACCGGACCCGGATGCGTTTTTTCTTCAGCCGGCGCAGGGGATTTACATATATTGAAGCCCTGATCATTCTTGTAATCGTGGGATTGGGATTAGTTCCGCTTTTAGACCTTCTGATCACTTCATTCAAAATGAATCAGGCAGGGTATCAATATCTGCAGGCCAATCTGTCGAGTCAGGAAATGCTGACGATTTTGAAAAACAGTCCGGCTGATCGATTCCGCGAGGCCAAATTTTCGCCTGTCAGTTTGAGTCCTGATGATATCGGGTACAATTTTCATGATGAGTTCGGCAGATTTCAGCCTGAGGGGGAAATCATAGTCGAACAGTGGGACTTTGACGATGTGTTCAAGGTCTCGATTAAAGTCAGCTGGCTGGAAAAAGCCAAGAAAAAAGACAACAAAGTTTATTACATTCTGAGTCTTTCAAATAATAAATTCTTGAAATTGGGGGACTTATGAAGGCTTTCACCCTGGTTGAAGTCATGATTTCTTTCGCGATCATCAGCATTATTTTCGCCTCAGTAACAACAGTGTTCCGCAATTTCATGGTGCAACGGGGAGTCCACGACAACATGCTGCGGTTTAACAACGAAATCCAGATGCTGGAAAAACAGATTTATCTCGATTGTATCCGGCTCGCCCCGTTTCTGGATGTTACAGAATCAGGAGATATTTATGTGCGCGGCGAGCAATGGGGACAGCCTGTTCCGCAGATGATAGAGTTGTTCGACTTAGACGGCAATGTCGAAAATGGCGCGGAAATGCTCAGGCTTTACACCAGCCGGCTGGAGCCTGTTGGAAAAACCGAATTGATCGAATACCGTTTTGATTCAGCTAAGGGAGAACTCATCCGTAAAAGCCCGCAGGGGGATCATGTGCTGGCTGAAAGCCTTAAGGAGTTCCATTTTCTGCCTATGAGAAAGGGCTTGAAATTCCAGGGGCGCGAAAAGCGGACCAGTGAGGAAGAAGAGTTTTCAACGGCTTTTTCTTTTGTGGATGGTTTTGCCAGGGTAGTCTGGCGGGGAGAGCAGGGGCGGTGAATTGGAGAAGCGTACTTTTTTACAGGCGCAGGGGCATGGTCGGGGCAGGGGTTCTGGCTATTCTGGCACTGGTCGCGGCCTTTGCTTATTATTACTGGCAACTGTCCTCCCACGGACTGCACACAGCATTCCAGGAGGGCGAGAAGCTCAAGGCTGTCAATCTGGCTGAAAGCGGACTTAATTATGCTGTGGCTTTTTTGAACGATGCTTACTATCGAAGGACCTGGCCTGTGAGGAGTCCTTCCCTGGAGTATCCGAAGATCCGCAAAGAATTTGAGAACGGCAGTTTTATCATTGACTCCATGGAACCTTTGCGCAAGGTCAGGCTGTCTGACAGTGTGCTGGACCGGGAGTATTCCAGGCTCCCTTATCGGAACAGTTTCGGGAAACAATCCGGATATTACGATATTTACCGCGTGAACATCACGGCACGCATGAAATCGAGCGGAGTGACGGTTCGGTTGGAGGCTTTTGTCAAGACTATTCAGCTGGAGGGGACATGACGCATTTTTTATTTTTAGCGCTGATTGTTTTCAATGCGTGCATGATCAGATGTGAGGAGCCTGGTACAGGGCGGCTGCCTTTGGGAATCGATATGGCTGTGTCAACCCCTTCTGCTGTTGATCTGAACGGTGACGGAAAGAAAGAGTTGCTTGTGCCTACGGTCGGCGGCAAGGTATGGCTGTTTGACAGTAACGGGACAGGTCTGCGGCAGGATAACTGGCCGGCGCAGCTACCGGATGAATTCGGCGCTCCCCCGGTGGCCATAGAAACTGATGGACAGTTCAGTATCGGAGTACTCGGCATGAAAGGGAAGTTCTTTGTACTGGACGAGAAAGGCAGGAAAATCTCTGAATACGACACAGGCACACTTAACGGCTCAATGCTGTCCAGCGGAGATTACAACACAGACGGCATGCTCGATTTCGCGTTCGGCACTCCGGCCGGTCGTGTGTATCAGTTTGATTCGTCCGGCAGCCTGCAGATCGTGCACCCTGTTAATTCCATTGTTTCCACCAATGTCATCGCATACGACTGGAACGATGACGGTGGCAGAGAGATGATCTTCAAGGGAGATGACGGCACACTGTACTGTTACAATCGCGGGCAGCCGGTTCCGAAACAGTTCCCAGAAGAACTGCCAAAAGGGAAAAGCTTTAACCTGCTTACTCTGCGCGATCCGGACAATGTCAGCATGACATCGATCTTGTACACGGTAACCGATAAGTCGATGCGCACCCAGGTGGTCAGGGTTGACAGTGACGGCAGGTATTTTGTGCCGATGACCATGAATTTTAAGCTCAAAAGCAATGTGCTGTTCGAAGATTTTGACGGGGACGGCAGCGTGGATATGGTGGTGGCTGATAAAGAAGACAGGCTGCATTTTTTTCCGGGAATGTCAGGTAAAGAGGCGGAAGGCTTTCCCATGTATTTTCCCCAGTTGAAAGGCTTGAGCGGCACCATCGAGCGCGCAGACCTGGATAATGACGGCCTGCCAGACATAGTTTTTGCCTATACTCCGCTCGAGGAAACTGAGAACCTGACCGGATGGATTCACGCTTATTCCTTTGACAAGGGAGACCTGAAGGATTACTGCAGAGAAGTCGGTTTCAACAATGGGCAGCTTCTGATCAGCGACATCAATGGCGATGGGAGCCTTGACATTGTTGTAACCGGTGTACCTGATTCGACTTTTGCGGGACAGATGCCCAATATGAAGATCATTTCCACTAAGGGGAAAATCCCGCTGAAAGTGATTATCCTGGGAAGAGAATTCAGATTTTAGGGCAGTGATCGGTTGATAGCCGTGCGATCGAAGTGAGCTACGGATGTAGTAAGCCGTGTGAGCACAGCGAACTACGGATGACTATACCCGAACCCTGAGCAAGCTCAGGACAACAGGCTCTAAACCCGAACATAGTTCGGGACAAGAGACTCTATGCAAGGTGAGGGTATAATGAATAATCAGCACTTTATAAGTGTAACCCTTGGGTGTGCGTTGTTTTCCGTCCTGGTTTTTTCCGATTCGGTCGCAGCTAAGAAGATCACAGGCGAGGACTTTGTCAAGGCCCTCGTCCTGCTCAAAACAGCGCAGGTCTGGAATGTATCATCTGCCGAGGAAAAAAGAATCGGCGACCGGGTTTACCAGGAAATCACAAAGCACTACAAAGTGTGGGACAACGCCAAAAAATCGCAATGGGCTTCAGATATTTTTTCCAGGGTCAGCAGCCATGCCCACAGGCAGAAAAGTGGAGAGATCATTTACAGCCTTACTATTGTAAGGGAAAAATCGATCAACGCACTGGCTCTTCCGGGAGGGCATATCATTCTTTTCAGCGGGCTTGTGGAAAAAATCAGGAGTGACGATGAACTGGCCTGCATTATCGGGCATGAAATTACTCATGTGGAAAAGAAACATTCATTGCAGTTGATGAAAACAGATTCTTTGCTGGCGTCCTTGATTATGCTCGGAGCTCAGTCCGGGCAAGCGGGTTCCGGTTTGACGGCCATCCGGCAGGTAGCCATGATGCAGTATTCACGCACTGACGAGGAAGAAGCTGATGCCGGAGGCGCATTGCTGGCATCCGGTGCAGGTTATAACGCCTATGCTATGGTCGACTTTCTGGAAATGCTGATGAAACTGGAAGGACCTGACCAGGATGAATGGTCCGCTATTTTAAGATCACACCCGGTTTCAGGTCAGCGCGCCCAGGAACTGATCTGGAAGACTGAAGAAAATCCTGAGCTGTACCGCAAAGGCCAGATGTTGAACCTCAGTTATGCGGAAGGCGTTTTACTAACCGCTGATCCGTACAACATGATCCCTGACCCAGAATTTTCCGATAGGCGATTTACTTCCAGCGGTTTAAAGCTGCAGAAGAGCATGCAGGGCAGTATTGAAGTGACTTCCGGACTTGTCGGCACAGCCGCAAATTTCAATCTGTTTTCCTTGCCTTTCGGGCTGGACATGGAACATGAGTTCAGATTTGAATTAATCGCTACCCCGGTGGCTCCAAGTACTCTGGAGATAGTATTCCGCTTTTTTGATCAGGATAAAGAGCGTCTCTTTCCGGATCAGAAGTCATGTAAAACAGTGCGCTGTTACAGAACCAGAGTCCTGGAAGAGATACATCCGGGCAGGATCCCTCCGGATACAGCCATGATTCAGGTGCTGATCTCCGGCGCATGTCCCAATCCGGGCGCTCTGATCCTGGAATGGTGGAACTTCACTCCTTGGAAACGATTGGAAATCAGGCGCGACTTTCTGCATAAAGCGCCGCAATTCCGTATCGAAGGTCTGGAAAAATTATCAATACAATAATAACTGCGCCCGCAGGCTGAGGACATCCTGACGGAAGGAACGCATCTGCTCTAAGGAGACCGAAGACAGGGTTGCCCATGCTTCATTGATACGCTCGTTGAGTGCCAGCACCTGGGCATAATCAAGAATGAACGCCGGATTGTCACCGACATTGCGCCGGAGTTTTTCGGCAAGCACTAAGGCTTGTTCATACGAACCGGTTCGGCAGTGTCTGAGAAAAACTGCTGCGCTTTCGCGGTACTCTGGAATCGGAATATCCCGAAATGATGGGTCGGCGAAGTCACGGAATCGTGTCTGAGTTACTAAGGATATTTCTTCTCCCTTGAGCTGGGCGTACTGATGCAGACTGATGATTTTGTCCCTGTGCTCGAAAAGTTTTTTCAGACTGGCAGGCAGTTGCTCTGCCAGGGATTCCATGTGGGAACGGGCTTTCTGGAAATCCTTCTGTTCTTCGGCCAAGCGTACGGCGCGGGCAAAATAACACGCGCGCATATACTGGGAAAGTCCGTAATATTCTCGATATCGTTCCATGTCCTTGCTGCGTTCTTTCAAGAGGCTCAAGTATCTGACAGCTCTGACAAGCCAGTTGGACAGTTCTCCGGTTTCCTCGAACCAGAACAAGGCCCGGGCCCAAATCAATTCAGCGGCATCATATTTCTGCTCCTTAAAGCTCCGCATACCGCTTTCGAACTCATCCTTGAAACTGTCCTCTCGCCATTGAAGCGAAGCTGCCAGGGAATTGGGCTTATGCACTATTGCTGCGCTGTCTGTGGCAACGGGCATTTTTTTCTGAATTGGCGGGTCGGTCGGTACGGCAGGGGCTGTCTCTGGATTATCAGGAATAGCGGCCAGGGCTTTGGCTGCTCCGAAATGATCTGGCGCAAGCACCAGGGTGTTGCGAAAAGCCTTGGCAGCCTCCAGCGGAGCATTCAGCTGTACAAGGACAAGCCCGAGGTGATAGAAAAGAGCAGGTGAATCAGGTAGTTTGTCAATGAGCTTCTGCAGTATGTCAAGTGCCTCACGGTGGCGGTCCTGGCGGTAGAGAGACAAGGCCTGCGTGTCTAAAAAGCTGGGATCATCGGGCCTGGCGGCGAGGGCCCGGTGAACCAGGGTTATGGCTTCTTCAATGTTGCGGTTTGACTCAAGATAAAGAGAGGCCAGGTTGTTCATAGGGTCAGGCAGCTCTGGAGCCAGTTCTAAAGCCTTCTTATAAGCGATCTCAGCTTTGTCGACATGCCCGAGCTTTTCCAGGGCATATCCGAGAAGATGATAGCCCTCACCGTCTTTTGGGTTGGATTTAAGATGTTCCGCCATTTTTCGGTATGCCAGGGAGTAGTTTTCGTTTTTTAACAGCTGTTTGATCTGAATTTTGGGGTCTCTTGATAAGCGGTATCGATCAAAAATTCCTTCAATATCGACTTTGTCCTTGCCGGTAAGAGGCAGGACGGCAAACAGGAAAAAAAGAACATACAGGAGCTTCATTGGAAAAAAATATCACATTACCGGATGAGTTGTCTAATTGACGGATCTGGCATCCAATCCAGCTGAACTGGATTATGAGACTATGCAAACCAGTCTCTGATCCAGCTGAGCTGGATTAAGGGCCTGTAGGACGAAATTTCGTCTGACAGGCCCTAAAAAAACAGCCGGGTAATGCACCTACCCGGCTGTTAATGGATTGTTTAAGGGCGAATAATTATTCGCCTCTACTTGAGCAGTTTCAATGCTTTTTCGTACACTCCCAACTCAGTTACCCCGCGCCGAAGTTCACCGCGCATTTTGGCGCGCAGGTCGTCTCTGATCGAAGAAACCGCCTGGCTGTTTGTGGCATTGATCAGATTCAGGCATTCCGCATCACCGGCGTTGATTTCTTCAGCGGCTAAGGAACAGATATTCTCGCTGATCACATCAATCTGGTTGCTGAGTACGGAGATTCTGGCTGCATCTGTGCAACCGTCAAGCTGCCTCTCCAAGCTGAGAAGAATGTCTAGTTTGTCGGAAATCCGGGGCATGAGCAGAGATTTGATTTTGCTCATCACCTGGGTTCGGGCTGAAGCTGAGTTAATGGCCTCGAAACCGAATGCGAAATAAGCGACCTTATATACTCCGCTGTCAAAGTATACGCCTGCGCCACCGGTGCTGGTGATACCCTTGTAGATATCAGCCTTTTCGGAAAGTTCTTCAATGGTGAAATCAGCGGTGGTTTTTCCTGCAGCATCATAGGAGAAGAGCAGTTTCGCTGGAGCAATGGCATCAATTTCATCCGGCCATTTCTGGTTGTTGGCCCCGTCTCCACCGGCGATTCCGAGATCGATTCCTGCAAAATCTTCCGAACCTTTCAGGCTGTGAATGCCTGTGTTGTCCTGGATGTACTTGGCGTGCAGGTAGTTGTCAAAGAACTTTGTCCCTTTGATCTTGTAACCGACATCCTGGCCTGTGATAAAAAGTGATCCGCCCTTTTCCAGGTAATTGATCATGTCATCGGCATTGATGCCATCGATGTCTGATGTGCCCGGGGCGTTGAATACCACGAAACCGTTCGTGTAACGGGCAAGCATGGTGGAGCCGATACGACCTTCAAAGGCAATGTCCCAGAGATCAAAGCCAATGCCTGCACCGCTGAGAGCCTGGGTGTAAAACTTGGAGAATTCGTCTGTGGCGTCTTTGACGAGAAGGAGCACGCTGCTTTTAACTTCAAAGGCTTTGCGGACGAGCACTCCATGAGTTTTAGTGATGTCATTGCCGTCGATAATAATGTGAATGACGAAATTTACAGTCTCATTGGAAGGGCAGGAGGCATTGATAGTGGCGGTTAAAGTGTCCACTGTGGCCAGACCCATGCCCGGCACTGAAGCTAAAGAAGCGCTTGCGCTGTTTACAGTAGCGTTAAAGGAATCGGTCGTGAGTTTCACGGAAACCCTTTCGCCTGCGACTGTTCCATCATTGGAAACATTGATCTTGAAAGTGATCGATTCTCCGGGCGAGACCTTGCCGTCTCCGTCCTTGTCGATCACATCAACGCTTTTGACGCTGAGCACAGGGAACTTGGGATAGTAAAGACCCTCGATAAAATCGGCCCATTTTGATTCCTGGCCGAATTTGAGAGCTCTGTACTCAGCCTTTTTACCGTCATACTGGCTTTTGGAGGGCATGTAAATCGAAAGACCCTCGGCATTGGCCATGCCTCCGCCATTATTGCCATTGGCAGTGACCAGCGGGGAAGAACCCTTGAGAGTCTCCATGACCGCATCAGCTTTAGTGATGATGTCCTGATCTGTGACCATGGTTTTAATCCGGCGCAGGAAGTCATAGAGATCTTTATACTGGCTGTAATAAAAATCCTGGGTGGCGGCAATGGCGCTCTTATAGGTGTCCGTCAGTGCGGATTTGGAGATCAGTGTTTCAGTGAACTGGTTGAAGGCGCTCATGAAAGGAGTAATGCGGTTGCAATTGACTGCGGACTGGGTAACGGTTTTTGTTCCCTGAGATCCGCCCGAGTAAGAGGCAATATATTTTTCCACATGGATTTTGCACAGCTGCTCAGGACTCATGTCCGGATCAGCGGCAAGAGGGGCCAGAAAGTCGTCATAGGGCCAGCCGTCGCCTGGTTCTGTTTCCTCGGAAAAAATAACATAATCGCAATAATCCTTTGATTCCATGGCCACTTCGATCATGGCCATCAGGCAGGCGTCATACCCGAGAATGTCCACTTTGCGGCCGATGTAGTCATACATGGCTTTAGACAGCAGCCGCATCTGAGGGGTGGTGATATGGTGCCCGCTCTGGTCATCGTAAGAAATGCCTTTGATCAGGTCTTCGGCCTTTTTTTCCCAGCCTGCGCCGTGGTTCCAGAGGGCGTAGAAATAATGTTCAGCCGGATAGTTGTCTACACCCCATTTAAAGAATTTCAGAGCTTCATTCCAGTCGCCCATGTCGATTTCGCCCATGGCTTCGGTGATGACTTCATTTTTATTGACAATGTGCCGCTGCGTGTTGTTGTTTCCGGCGTGATCCTGCAGCACCAGAAGATTCATCTGATCTGTTGATCCGATTTTTTTCATTTCATTGACATCGTCGTTACCGGCGCTGTCGAGGTTGTTGTCACCATTGAGGAGAATCATGACTGTCCACTTTTTCTGGGCCATGGCCTCAGTGCTGAAAACCGAGAACAGGAACAGACCCACAAGAATCACTGTAAAGATGTTCTTCATACGCACTCCTGACTCCTTCTTACTTTTTTGGGTTTATTGAACGATGCAGAAACGAAACAAAAATCAATACACCTCCCCCAAGGTTTGTGTTAGAGCAATTATAGCTGAAAAAATGGTTAAGTCAATGTCTTCAGGTCGGTGGTCCTGGTATAGAAAACCGGCTCTGGCGGTTGATTTGCGCAAAATCAGGTGATCGGGTATTATTATTTATGTAAGGGCATGTTGCGAAAAAGAATGATTTCCGACAGGTGACGGATAATATGGAAACCGACATCAAAAGACTGATCGAGCAGGAACCCGACAATCCTGAGCATTACAAGCAACTCGGGAATCATTATTTTGAGCTTGGAGATTATGAGCATGCGCTGGAGTGTTACTGCAAGTCTCTGGAGATTGATCCGGGATTCGTAAAAGCTGCATACAATGCAGGGAACGCCTGTTACAAGCTCAAGCGGTTTGATGATGCCGTTAACTGGTGGAAGCAGGTGCTGAAACTTTCTCCGGAACATCAAAAGACTTATGTTGGGCTGGCAGAGATTCATTACAGCCAGCACAAGGTGGCTGAAGCGACCGAAATGTACCAGAAAGCACTGAGTCTGGACCCTGATGATGTTAATGCTCTGGTTTCATTAGCGCTTATCCATTATGATCAGGCAGAATACGACCAGTCGATCGAACTTTACCACCAGGCGCTGAACCGGAAAAATGATGATCCGGACATTCATTACAACCTTGCTAACGCTTATTACGACAGTTTCATGTATGATGATGCAATTCGTGAATACAGTGAAACAGTAAAGCTGAACCCGGGGGACGCTATAGCGTATAACAATCTGGCAGATTGTTATCTGCAGAAGAAGGACCTGGTAAAGGCTCGCGATTTTATTGAAAAGGCGCTTGCAATCAAAGCGGATCTTCCCGCCGCTTACTGCACATTGGGGGAGGTCTGTATGGCTGCCGGTGAAAAGGCTCAGGCTTTGGATGCTCTCGGCAGAGTAGTTCGGCTCACCGGGCGCAACGACATGCTGGGAAGATACGCCAAAAATTTGATCCGGGACATCATCAGATGTCAATGAGGATCATTTTTCTGACACTTTTAATCGCTGTTTCAGCGGAGTCTGCTGATGTTCCACAGTTCACTGAGTTAGTATTCCGTGTTTTTCTAAGGGAAAACCGGATTTTCGATCTGCTTGTTTCAGACGATGAGCGTCAGTTGTACATTGCCACAGAAGAGGGGATGAAGGTTTTTGAAGATGGTGTTCTCAAGCGGGTGTACTCCAAATCTGACGGCTTGAAAAGTGAAGTCATCAGCTTCCTGACGCGGGACCCGGAAGGAAAATTTTTGCTGGGCGGGAGTTTTTCTTTAGCCGATAAGAGCTGCCTTTTCAGACTGGCCGGTGAAACCCTTACTGTCTGGCCCGAGGGAAAGGGTGTCCCATCGAATGTGATCAAGGCGGTTCTGTTCGGTCGGGACATGGCGGTCTGTTGCAGTTTTTATCAGGGACTTCATGTGTTCGATTTGACAACAGGGCATTTCTTTCCTTTGAATATCGGTGCTGTTCAGGGGAAATACTTTGTGGACATGCTGGAGCACAACGGTTATCTATATTTAGCCGGTAAAAATGACGGGTTGTTGAGGGTTTTGATCTCTAAAGAAGCGCTCGAACAGGCTGTTGCCACAGGAGATCCGGCGGCAGTGGCTGCGGTTCCGATCGAGATCAAAGAACTGACAGAACACACATGCAGGCTTTTGAGCAACAATACCACCTGCTTAGCTGCTGTCGAAGAGGGTCTCTGGATCGGGACCCAGGGGGGAGCTAATTCTTACACCATCAAGGAAAATATCTGGAAAAATTACTGGGATGCCATGGACAACAATTTTGTCAGCTCGATTTTTCCAGATGATCCTTACATCTGGATCGGTACTCAGGGTGGATTGGCGCTCAGGCACCAGTCTCAGGACAAATGGTGGGCTTTTACCATGAAAAACGGGCTTCCCAGCAATGTTATCCTGCGGATTCGCGGATCGTCCAATTTTGTCTGGATGGCGACTGAACAGGGTGTGGTGCAGGTCAATAAGGCTCTTTTTTACAGGCATTTGGATGAATCAGGCAAATAAAATAACTTAGTTGAGTTTACATGAAAATAACCGGCAAAATCGGCAGTAAGAATTCAAATCTCAACGGTACAAGCGGAGAAGCGTAAAAGCGGTGTTGAAAATGCCGCATGTCCGCTTAAACGCATTACCGCATTGCCAAACTCAAGAAAATAACTCAAGTTATTGATTCAATAATTTAGCAATGTGATCAACAGCCACCGATTTTGTCATTCATCTCTTTGATTCGCTGGCAGCAAATCTTCATGATTTTCAGGCAGAAATCAATGTCATTATAGATCATATGGTAGAAATTTTTTTCATCAAAGGAGATCAGTTCAGTATCATCATCATCGGAAAGGGCCGTGGCGATCCTGGTGTTGTCGCCCAGAAGCGCCAGTTCGCCGAACATTTCGCCGACAGACAATACCGCCAGGATAGTTTCCTTTTTCTGCACCCGGTTCATTCTTACCAGCTTGACCTGACCGCTTTTGATGATATATCCGGATTTTCCCTTGTCAGACTCGCGGAAAATAATGGCGTTTTTTTTGAATCTGAGGGTGTTATTGGAAAGAATTTCTCCCCCGGAGTCCTGAAAACTGGCGATACCCGGTTCTTCCCGGTGCTTCGAGATCAGCTTATTATTGATGCTGCTGAGTTTGTCCCTGAAACGGGAGATCAGATTAACGGCGAACTCAGGCTTTTTCTTGATAATGTCGACTAAGTTGTTTTTGTTGATGCAGTAAAGCGAGGAGTTGGTCAGAGCAATGCAGCTTGCAGTACGGGGTTCATCCAGAATCAAAGCCATTTACCCGATAATGTCGCCCTTTTTCATGGTGGCGAGCATAACCTTTCTGCCCCTTTCATCTGTGATGAAAATTTCCAGGGTTCCTTCATTGACGATATAGCAGGAGTCAGCCGGGTCTCCCTGTGAAAACAGCACTTCCCCGCTTTGTTTTTCTACATGATATTGTTTCAGTTCCGCAGACATGTTGTTAGAAATAAGAGTATACAATTTTTCACTTTTTGACAAGTCGAAGCAAAAATGGAACAATGTTCCAATGCGTGTCGCGGCACTGCTTTATTTTTTTTTATGCGTTCTTGTACTTTCTGCTGAAACTACAGAGGTTAACGGGCAGAATGTTAAATCCGGGATATCAGAGATAGAATCTATTATGGACCAGGGCAGGAAGTACTTTCTTCTTGGTGATGTGAATACTGCTGTCACCCGCTACCAGGCGGTGATCAGTGCTGACGGAGAATTTTTTGAGGGCCATCTGGAACTGGGCAGAATTTTTTTTTACAGGTCTCAACCGGCCTTAGCTCTAAAGCACTTAGTGGTCGCCTGCAGGCTTAAGCCGGACAACAGGGAAGCGAAGTATCTGCTTGCACGGGTTTATCTGCAGTCAGGCGAGTCCGGGCAGGGCATGAATATTATGAAGGACCTGGCGGATTATGAACCAGCGTGGCGTTTTCTCGAGGCCCAGGATGGCGTGAAAGGACGAACGGAACGGCCTGCCGGAGAAACAACGCGTACAGGCGGATTTACCGCAAATTCTTCCGGCAGGGAACCTGCATCTGTAAAGGAATCAGACCAGTCCCTATGGGAGAAAGCTAAAACTGAGATGAATAACGGCCGGATCGAACGGGCCGGTTTTTTTCTGACGATTCTTGCCAAACAGCTCAGCGACAAAACACTGCCCGAGGAAGAGATCCTTCTTTCGGCCGGGCAGTATGCCAGTCAGCTTGGCAATTACGGAGATGCCGCTTTGTTTCTGGAGAGATTGACAGGTTTTTCCAGGAACCCTGAAGCATTCAGATTCCTTTCCCGCCTTTATCAGCAGAGGGAGGAGTTTATGAAGGCTCAGACCGTGCTGGAGAGGGCACTGGAATTTTTCCCTGAGGATATTGATTTCCACGGCAATCTTTCACATTGCTACAAAAAAACCGGAGCTCCTCTCAAAGCAATTGATCAGTTGCTGACAGTGCTGAAACTGGACCCAGAAAATGTAATCGCCGGTTATAATCTTGCTCTTCTGTATTATGAGAATGGCCATTTCAGTGAAGCCAAGTCCATGGTGCAGCAGATCAAGTCTATGATCCCGCCCAGAAACACGGTTTATCAAAACATACTGGTTCTCGAAAGGAAACTGGAAAAATGCCTCGAAAACTTCTGATGATCGCTTTAATCTGTTTGTCCATCTCGTTTGCTTCAGCTGATGAGGTGCTGATTCGCATCGAGAAAATCCACGGGAATCAGATGTACTTGACAGGGAAGGGGTTGACGGCCGGCCAGCATTATCTGGTGTTCGGTACCCGTGCGCAGGAAGAGCTGAAAGGCGAGGTCAAGGTGCTGAAGCGCGAAAAAACCGGATACTGGCTGGCCAAGCAGGTGGAAATAGCCATAGCCGGATTCGCTTCCCCCCGTTTCCGCAGGGATGACCACTTAGTGAAATTCAATAATTACAGTATTCTGGAGGTGGGACGCATCCCCATTTTTTATGCCGGTGAATATTTCCGGCTGAGCGGAATTCTGGACAATATCCGTTGTTTCGGGGAAAACCTGCTGTATCTGAAGTTCCGCAGTAAAAGTCACCCGCATTACATCAAGGAAGAAAAGGTCATGCCTTTCGGCAATTACTATGCGGAAAAGCCGCCAGAGCTTACGCGATACTTTGTGATGGTTTTCACAAATGATCAGTTGGACCGCATTCCTGAGGTCGGGAAAGAGTATCTCGTATATGGCAGATTTGTCGATGCGAAACCTTATCTGACTTTTGACGGGTTGAAACTAATCGCGTATTGATGGTTGTCGGCGAGGCTTTAGCCGAGCCCTACAACCATCAGTCCCTGATAATCAGGTTCAGATCGCTGTC
>JAQTRI010000398.1 GCA_028711905.1 Candidatus Wallbacteria bacterium
CTTCTGTGGAGTGGACACTGCCTCCTTCCAGCATTCCCTGGATACTGATGCTGCGTCCTTCGACCACAAAGCCGTTTTTTACACCCCCGCTGATCAGGATATGATCCGGGTATCTGATATTACCGGTTTCATAGTTGACATCTCCGCAAATTTCCAGCACTGTACGCACATGTACCAGGCCATCCTCGACAAATACAGTCCCCTGGCATGACGCGTAAAGCTCTGTTCCGTCAGGAGACTGATAAGTATTTTCACCGGCAGGCATAAGTGGAGGTGGAGGCAGGACTGTGCCACGGACATTGAACCCAGGAGCACCGCCTGTTCCCGGTATTCTGCGAGCCAGAAGCTCTCCTTTTTTGACTGTGACAAACCTGTTCAACTCCCGGTGATCTACCGACCCGTTTTTCTTTGTTTGAGGGGAAGTCGGCCGAAACGGCTCAACTATAAGTTCGATCCTGGCTCCGGCTTCTTCCCGCGATTCCATGCCTTCAGCCACCAGCACCGGAGCTTCGGGTAGATCTTTTCCCTCAGACAGTCCCTGTAAAGTGTTCATGTCAATGCCACTGACCACACCTTTTTTTATTAGAGCATAATAAAGATCCGCCACAGGAGGGACCGGAGGTGTTTTGGACTTGTCTATGGTGATCCAGGCTTTCATGGCATGATAATCGACCATCACTGAAACAGCATCCAGTAACATAGCCGCTTCTTCGATCTTGACTTCGATCCTCCTGCCCAGACCGGCGACTCTGCGCACAACTTCGGCGTTGACTGATATAATGCCTCTGCGGTGCAGATAAGCGATAATAGCCTCAGGATCAGGCTTGCCCTTTTCAGGGTATACATGAAGGTAATGTCCATCCTCTTTCTTCAGCAGCAGGAACAGTCCGGTGCTTTCAGCCTCTTTCCCGGCCGGTAAAACAGTAATGATCTCGTCAAAGCCTACTGTACGGAAAATCTTAGCCAGGACCGGACCGGCGTTAACAATTGTCAGCCGATTTCCCAGTAAGCGCGAAAGGCGTGAAATCCCGCCAAGCGATCTGGAAGTGAGGAAACCGGTGGATGCGAAATCCAGGATCAGCCTTTTGAATCCACCCTTTTCTGTCACTTCAATTATCCTGTCGAATTCAGAAGCCCCGACATCTTTTCCAAAAGTCACCCGCATGTCAGGGCCTGACATTTTCACTTCCGGACACAGACCCTGCCCAACCAGAAAACCGGATTCCATGAAATAACGCAATGACTGGCCCTGGGTCGGATGCAGCTTAAGATATTCATTGAACCTTACCTTGTTAAACAGACTTTCTACTATAGACGGGATGCGGCAGATAGTCATCTTCGCCCCATACTGACGAAACAGATAAATCAATGTTCCCATGCCTCTGGAATCTATAAAATCCAGAAATCGGAAATTAATGATCAGCTTTTCCGCCTTCAGCTTCTGGACGCATAAGACAAACTCCCCTGCATTTGAAGAGTTGAGTTCTTTGTTGATAAAAAACACCGCCAGATCACCGTGAACAAAATAGTAAAAATCACTCGAAAATTCGAGAAATCCGTAATTGCGCCGCCATTCGAGATAATTGCCGCTGCCACCGGACACGGTGATTCTCTGTTCCATGATGAAATCGAAACACTGATAGAAATCCGCGGACTGCAACAAATTCAGCCCTTCACGGGACTGGATCCTGATTCCAGGCTGGCCGGAAAGCAGAAGATGCATCTTTTTTTTCCGGTTCAGGGCCTCTACGGTTACACCTTCAGCGAGCGGTTCAATCCCTGTGGACAGTGACAGGTCAAGCACAACATCATCGCAGGCATCATAGTCCGCTTCCAGGCGGACTGTTTCACTGCAATCGCCTATTGGTCTCAACCAGAGAACCCTGTCTATACATTCCTGATAAATCGCGTACATCCGCAGCACTCCATCCCGAGCATTACTGCCTTGTGGAATTATACCAGAACCTTAAAATTATTGATAAGAAAATTTAAGGCCCTCTGCGTTGACAGGTATGCACTCAGGCATTATGATGAGCTGTGCAGTTTGTCAATCTAATTCGGATGCTGTTTTTGAAATGAATATTTTTTTCTTATTGATATTACTGGTTTCCCGGACTGTCCTATGCGGTTCACCGGAAAAAGTGATCACTCTTGCCCCCAGCCTTACTGAAACCGTCTGTTTTATCGGCGGTTCAAACCGTTTGTGTGCTGTTTCCACGCACTGCGTATTCCCCCCGGAAATTCAATCGCTGCCCAAAGCAGGAGGATATCAGGGAATCAATTATGAAAAAATCCTCCTGCTTCAGCCGGACATTGTATTCGGCATACCGGCCCTGCATGATGCAGAAGTGAATTTTCGCAAACTTGGCATTCCCTATTGCGAAGTTGCCCAGGACAGCATCGAAGATATTTATCACTCAATGTTAAAAATCGGGCGTGTTCTCGGCCTTCAGGAACAGGCCGGCGAGTCACTGTTCAGGCTCAAGCGCAAGATATTGTCAGTGAAGGCTGAATCAAGCGGCGGACTCTCGGTGCTGATCGTTATCGGGCATCTGCCGGGAGAACTGCGTGACATTTATGCTGCCGGGCAATCTACTTTTCTCGGGGAGATGATTACTATTCTGGGATGCTCCAATGCCTATTCAGGCGCAATTCAATATCCCAGGGTTTCTGTCGAACAGATCCTGCACTTCTCACCTGATGTTATAGTTCTGCTCAATGAAAGCGATTGCCTTACCGAAACAGACAAGGCATCCATGATCAAGCCATGGATGACTCTTTCTTTCCGTAAACCCTGCTCGATTTCAGTGCTGGCTGGTTCCCATGTATTCATACCAGGCCCGCGCTTTTCCGAAACACTTGACGGCTTGAAAATCATTTTGGACCGCTGAATGATCCATATCCAGGGCTTGTCATTCGGCAGAATAATCCACAGCATCGATCTGGATGTCATCAAAGGTGAAATGGTCGGTATTGTCGGCAGAAATGGTGCCGGAAAATCAACCCTGCTTAAATCGATTCTCCTTTTTCACCATGGAGTGAGTGGAGAAGTGATTCTGAACAATCAGGATTTCCGTCAGATCAGCCGCAATGAGATCGCCAGATGCGTCTCTTACATTCCACAGTCATTCCAGGTGGATTTCGATATTCCAGTAATGGAATTTCTCTTTACCGCCCGTTACACCTATAACGAAAACCGCCGTTTATCACACATCCGCATTCAGGAGGCCGCTGAGGCCTGTGGAACCGAAGCACTGCTGCATCGAAGTATGCGAGTGCTGAGCGGTGGTGAAATGCAGAAAGTCCTGCTCACTTCAGCTGTTGTGCAGGATACCCCTGTCTGGCTCTGTGACGAGCCAACCTCGTCACTCGACCCACGAGCTGAAGCCGAGTTTTTCCAGCTCCTGTCCCTGATCCGCCGCGACCGTCCCCTGACAGTGTTGATCGTGAGCCATAATCTTCCTGAGTTGCTGATTCGATGCAGCCGGATCATTGCTCTTAAAGACGGAGAGATCGCCTTTGATGCTCCTACTGAACATTACAGCGCTTCTGTGCTGGAGCAGATCTTCGGTATACCTTTCTGCCTGGTATCAGCCGGCAAAAGAATCCTGCTCGTCCCCGGGGAGGTGGAGCAATGAACAGCCGGTTGGTGGTTTGTGCTTTACTGCTTGTGGCAATGTCCCTCTTCTGTTCTCTGATCGGTCCTGACCTTGACCTGTCTAATCCTTATCTGCGCGAGATTTTTTTCAATTTGAGGCTCAGCCGGGTTCTGCTTTCCT
>JAQTRI010000399.1 GCA_028711905.1 Candidatus Wallbacteria bacterium
TGGTTCGTTGAAGTGTTTCCGGCATACATATTTAACAGATTCGACAATCTTCTCAGACGCGAAACATTTCAGTTCTCCGGTCTTGACTGTCAGGCAATTCAGCTTTTTGTCGTAAATGAAGCGACAATTTTCCGGAGTGATCGGCAGCAGGCTACCTCCTGCCGGGATGTCGAGCAGTTCCCCCATTCTGCCGTTGCTGCGGGCGTAATACTCGATAATTCCGGATTGATCGCCGGATGGAGCCATTATCACTGCACCGGCCCCATCACCGAATGTCGGTGAGGTGATAAAGTTACTGCGATCGATGATGGAACTCATTTTTTCCGAAGCTGCGACCAGCGTGTATCTGATAGCCGGGTTGGCTTTCATCAGGGCGTCTGCCACGCTCATCCCATAAATAAAGCCCGGACAGGCGGCATTGATGTCAAAAGCCCACGACTTTTCGATCTGACCGAGTTTCGACTGCAGTATGGAAGCAGTGTTGGGTGTTTTCTTATCAGGAGTTGATGTAACGACAATGATCAAGTCCAGATCGTCGGCAGAAATTGCTGCATTGGTTAGCGCCTTGTTCGAGGCATGCAGTGCCATGTCGGAAGTGGTAGTCTTGTCATCAGCCACATGCCTGAATTTGAACCCCATCACACGCTCCACCCATTGAGCGTATTTTTCCCCGTTTTTTCCGACATACCCGGAAAGATCGACTGTTCGTTCCAGTTCCTCATTACTGACAATGCGTTCAGGCAGATAGCTGCCTGTACCTATGATTTTGTTCATTGTTCCCCCAGACGATTTGTTCTTTGAGCGGGCGGGAAAGTGTCCCTGCCTGTGGAGCGCTAACACACGCCCCCATTAACGCCAATGATCTGTCCGTTGATATACGAGCTTTCCAAAGCAGCCAGATGAGCGACAGCAGCAGCCACTTCAGCGGCAGTGCCGAACCTGCGTCCAGGCACGCGCTTCAAAAGAAGCGGCCGGATTTCTTCGCTCAGTTCTTTTCGGGTCATACCTGCATCGATGTAGCCCGGGGCGATCAGATTGACTGTAATGCCCTGGCCGGCCAGTTCCATGGCTGCGGTCTTGGTTAAAAGGGCCAGCCCCCCTTTGGCCGAACAATATGGAGACAGACCGCGCTCTCCAATCTGCCCGGACACTGAACCAATGTTGATCACCCGACCGTGGGAGGATTTTCTCAGTTCAGGTATCGCCGCCCTCAGTACAAGAAAAGGTCCTGTCAGATTGACTTCCAGCACATGCCGCCACTCTATTGACGAGATATTTTCGATCTTTTTCTGCGGCCCGGGAACTCCGGCGTTGTTGACAAGAATGTCCAGGCCACCCATGCAGTCGCGGCAGGCATTCACCAGGCTTTCTACCTCACTCTCGCAGGTGATGTCTGCTCCATGAAGATAAATCCGGCTGCCGCACGCAGTCAGTTCGTCCCTCAGGTTTTCAGCAGCCTGACAGTTGGTGCAGTAACTGATCATTACAGTTGCTCCCTGAGAGGCCAGCAAACGCGTGATCTCAGCACCAAGTCCACCAGCGCCACCGGTTACCAGGGCACGCATTCCCTGCAATCCTGATCCTGATTTACGCTCCGTGTTCATGGCACCTCCCCTTTTCACGGTTGTGCATAAACCCTTTAATGCGATTCATGGCCTCGTCCTTTGACAGACAGGCGTGAAACAGCCGGTTTTCCGTCTCGAAATCAGCTGATCTCTCGCTTCTGCGCAATGCCTGCTTGGCCATACCCATGGCGAATCTATTACTCTGGTTGAATTTTTCGCTCAAATCTCTTCCAGCATGCTCGAAATCCGCATCTGCAACCAGCTGATCGACCAGTCCGATTGCTGCGGCTTGCTGTGCATCAATGGTTTCCCCACTGAGGATCATGCGCGCGGCCCAGCCCGGACCGATCCTGGCAGGAAGCAGCTGGGTGGCACCTGCCCCCGGGATGATTCCGAAACGCACTTCCGGCAGCCCGAACACAGCCGTGGGTCCGGCAATGATGTAATCGCAGGCCAGTGCGATTTCCAACCCTCCACCAAGGGCGCAGCCGTTAACCAGAGCGACTGTAAATTGCGGCAAAGTTGCCAGACCGCGCATGAATTTCCGACCATTGCCTATGAATTCCTCGACAGCCTCGGGCTGATCAGAAAATCGGGCGAATTCGGCCAGGTCAGCACCGGAGATGAAATTTTCTCCAGCTCCGGAGAGTATTATCACTGCCAGGTCCTGATTGTCACGGACCTCCTCCAAAATCCGGCAAAGCTGCTTTGTCATCGCCCTGTTCAGGGCATTTTTTTTCTCAGGTCTGTTGAACCCGATCACAGCGAGATTTCCGGTTTTAGAGAATGTGATTTCATTGCTGCGCGGCATTTTTGGTAGCCTCCCATGATCTGCGGATTTCCTGCTCAAAGAACGCCATGTCCCGCTCCTTCAATTTAGTAGAATGTTCCACATAGACCTGATCCGGATCTTTACAAAGCAGATGCGCCATCAGAAACACCTCATCGGAAATACGGCTGACGCCTTTTTGAAAAAGTTCCCTGCTGATTCTCCCGCAGATCTTTGTGTAATCCAGAAAGGATTTACCATTGTGCTTATGCTCGTAGAAATCCAGATTATATGTCCATTTGTCCGGGTCCTGGATGTGTTCAACCCTTGAAAGCATGAGGGCTTTTTTCCAGTCCGGATGCAGCGCATATCCGTGCTTCTCCGGATTGCTGGTCAATTCAGTTCGCGGAAGTGGCGCGAGAGTCACAGACGGCGCTGAATCAAGCTGCAGTTCCTCAATAAAACTGACTGTTCTGGCAATAGTTTCGTCTGTTTCCAGAGGATTGCCGACCATAAAACTGCCCACGACCTTGATGCTCGTGGTTCTGACATTCCGGACAGCCTGTCTGATATTGTCTGTGCCGGTCTTTTTCCCCAGCCTTGCAAGTACCTGATCGTCTCCGGATTCGATGCCGAAAAAAACAGCTTCGCATCCGCTTTTTTCCATATCAGCCAGCAGCGGAAGATCTGATTCCCGGCTGAAATCATTGGGCTTGGCAAAGCAGGACCAGCGGATATCGCGCAGATTCTGCCTGCTCAACAGCTCTTTCGTGAATTCTTCGATCCTGGCCCTGGGAAACATTGACGATGAAATGCGGAAATGCCTGATGCCGAATAACAGCCTGTCCCGTTCCATGCCTGACACGACCTGATCTGCCCTGCGCGAGCGGATGCCGCTGCCTGACATTGCCTCGTGCCCGCACATGATACAGTGATAATGACACCCGCGTGAATAATCGACCGGCAGAATCGGCCAGAACCGCTCAATGTCCTGATAGCAGGACCAGTCAGGCAATGGGGAGCGGGATTCATCGTCTAAGGGCAGAAAGGCCTGCGCTCCCCCTTTTTCACACTGACCATCGCGAAAAAAGATCGCTCCTGCGATTTCATGCGGGTTTTTTTTCCCGCGCAGATACGAAATCAGATCCCTGACCGGCTGTTCACCTTCACCGGCCACGATCAGATCAAAGATCGGATTGTCGCTTCCCGCGATCCTGGGGATATGCAGCAGGAAGTCCTCTTCAAACCATGTGGTGTGATATCCCCCGCCCACGATCAGCATGCGCGGGAACTTTTTTTTGACTGCCGACAGAATGAAAATCATGTCCTCATAGGCATTGATCCAGGTTGTCACCCCGAGAACACTGGGGGGGGATTTCTCCAGCACGCTGATCAGATAATCGGCAAGAGAGGCCGGGTCAGGACAGGCCCTGATGATGT
>JAQTRI010000032.1 GCA_028711905.1 Candidatus Wallbacteria bacterium
TTCTTGAAGAGGCCCATGGAGTGATCGAGGCTATCGACAAGGACGCTCCGGAGGAACATTGCGAAGAACTCGGCGACTTGCTCCTGCAGATCGTTTTCCAGGCACAGATCGCCTCGGAAAAAAAACAATTTGATTTTCAGAATGTTGTGAACGGCATCAGCGGTAAGTTGATCAGGCGTCACCCGCATGTTTTTCGCGACATGAAGCTCAACACCTCTGATGATGTTTTGCGGGAATGGGAAAACATCAAAAAAGAGGAGGGAAAATCCGGGATTTTTGAGGGCATCCCCAAGAGCTTACCCGCTTTGTTGATGGCTGAAAAATACCAGAAGAGAGCGCGCAAGATCGGCCTGGATTTCGGTTCTGTCCGGGAAGTGCTGAGCAAAGTTGTCGAGGAAGCGGATGAATTAGCCGATAATATCGGTGCTGACCGGGATAGCATGGAAGAGGAATACGGAGACCTGCTGTTCTCGGTTGTAAATCTCGGCAGACTTCTGAAGTTGAGCGCGGAAACAGCGCTTCTGCGTTCGAGCGCAAAGTTCCGCGCCCGTGTCGTAGATATCGAAGCACTGCTGGCTGACCATCCCGAAAGGGATGTGATCATAAACAACCCAGAGCGGCTTGATGCGTTGTGGGAAAAAGCAAAAGACAAAAGAAGGGAGGTGAGGGTTAAGTGACGAAGCTTTACAAGATGACAGCTTTCGCAATGCTGGTAATGTCACTGGTCATTGTTTTCGGCGGAATGATTTTTGCCAGCAAGACCATGGTAGTTACTGGAGATTCCCTCGTCAGAGCGGAAATCGCTGCGGGAAGGATTCAGTTCCAGAACACATGTTTTTCTCTGGGCATCCTGATCGCCCTGTTCGGTAACATGGCTCTTGGCTATGCTGTTCTTACAGCTATTACAGACAAGACCAGCAAAGAGTAATCCAGACTGATTTCACGGCGTGCAGGCTTTTTCGAAGGCTTGCGCGCCGTGATCCGGAAAATTCCATGGCACAGAACGAAATCATCCGGATGGATGCTGTCGATTTTATTTATTCACCGCGGTCTCCCTTTGAAAACCGTGTGTTGAACCAATGCTGCCTTTCAGTGACTGAAGGAGAGATTCACGGTATTCTCGGAGGTACCGGGGCTGGTAAAACCACTCTGGCTCAGTTGATCGGCGGACTGCTCAAGCCTACAGCAGGCACCATGACCGTTTCACTTTCGCATCGGCCCGGTGGCATCGGAATCGGGTATGTTTTCCAGTACCCAGAACACCAGCTTTTCGCTGAAACTGTGTATGAAGATATTTCATACGGAATGAAGGAAATGGGTCTGAGTGCCGATGAAATACGCCAAAGAGTTGAATGGGTATGCTCCTTTCTGGAACTCAAGTCATCCTATATGACCAGATCTCCATTTTCCTTAAGCGGGGGTGAGACCAGGAAGGTCGCTCTGGCAGGAGTGCTGGTCTTGAAACCGGAGATTCTGATACTCGACGAGCCAACTGTGGGGCTTGACCCTCGGAGCAGAAGCGATTTCGCCGCCCATCTTCTCAATATTCACCGCGAAGAGCGCTTTACGATGATCATCGTCACCCACGATCTGGACCTGGTTAGTCTTTTCTCTCGCGTCAGCCTGATCAATGAAGGCAGACTTGTTTTTACAGGAACCCCGGACGGACTTTTTCGCGACTCTGATCTGCTTCACCTGGTACATCTCAAGCGACCGCTTTATCTCGACATTGCGCACCTCACAGGTGTTCTTCCCTCGGGACTTTCCCAGGTGCGGGATAAACGAGCAGTGCTGGATCTGCTGGCATCAAAACTCGGCGGAAGGGGTGCAGGTGCTTGATTTTCTGAAGGATTTTTCAATGGGCCAGTATGTGCCTGGAGAATCATACATTCATCACCTGGATTCAAGGATGAAAATCGTGCTGGTTATGATTTTCATTGTCAATGTGTTCATCACCTCCAATCTTGCAACCATGGCTGCACTGTTTTTGTTTGTACTGCTGCTGGTTCAGCTTGCCGGGTTGAGGATTGTATATTTTTTCCGCGGTATCAGGGCTGTTTTTTTTCTTTTGATCGTAGTGGCGGGACTGAATCTTTTTTTTATCAGTGATGGGACAACTGTTTTCAGCTGCGGAATTCTGCACATCACTGACCGGGGGATTTATCAGACCGCACTGGTGACAGGCCGAATCCTGCTCCTTGTGATCGCGACTACCCTGCTGACACTCACTACTTCACCGGTGGACCTGACATATGCGCTCGAAAAAATCCTCAAGCCTGCTGCTCTGTGTGGTTTTCCGGCGCACGATTTTGCGCTGATGACTACTATTGCGTTGCGCTTTATTCCGATCCTGTCCCGGGAACTGGACAAGATCATCAAAGCCCAGATAGCCAGGGGCATCGATTTTCGTAAAGGTCGTATCCGGGCCAGGCTGGGGAAGATCTCGGCTCTGCTTCTGCCGCTTTTTTTCAATTCGTTTAAAAGAGCTGATGAGTTGGCCTTAGCCATGGAAGTGCGTTGCTATACCGGGGGCGAAGGCCGCACATCCCTGCGGGAATATCGCTTGACCGGCAAGGATTTCGCAGCCCTGCTTCTGTTCCTGGGTCTAATCACAGCCAGCAGGATGGATCTGATCCTGCGTTTCATGCCATGATGAATGTTTTTCTGATTGTTTCTTACGATGGTTCCTGCTTTCAGGGGTTCCAGATTCAGCCGGGATTGAAAACTGTTCAGGGCGAACTGGAGAAGCACCTGACCGAACTGCTTCAGGAGAAAATCCTCATTATCGGATCAGGGAGAACAGATGCCGGAGTGCACGCCATAGGTCAGCCGGTCAACTTTAAAACAAATTGTTTGAAATTACCCCTGGAAAAGGTTACACTCCTTCTCAATCGCTCCTTGCGAGGCGAAATTGTCGTGAGACAGGCGGCTTTTGCTCCGCCGGATTTTCACGCCCGTTACTCTGCCAAGGGTAAGGTGTACCTGTATTGGATGCGCCTGGGCGGCCCGGAACCATGGTTGAGAAAATACTGCTGGTTCTGGGAGAAAAGACCGATCGACACTGCGAACCTCAGGGAAACGATGAGGATTTTTGTCGGTGAGCATGATTTTGCCGGATTCGCCGTTAAACTTGAGCCCCAAGCACGGAAGAATACGGTGAGAAAACTGCTCAGCGCTGAGATCGTCGAAGTTCCCGGGGGAGTGATAATGACCTTTGAAGGGGAAGGATTTCTCCGCGGCATGGTCCGGGTCATGACTTCTGCAGCTGTGCATTGCGCTGCGGGCTACCTGGACAGGCAGGATCTGATCCGGCAACTGGAAAAACCGGGTGCAGTTATTCTGCCGCCAAAGGCCCCGCCGAACGGTCTATACCTGGGTCGTGTGTTTTATTGAAAATTGGGAGGTTGCAATGAAAACCTATGTGCCTAAAGTAAATGATCAGGAGAGGAAATGGTATATCGTTAATGCGGAAAACCAGGTCCTCGGCAGACTGGCAACACAGATAGCCGGTATTCTTGCCGGAAAGAACAATGTTGCCTATATCCCGAATGTGGACTGCGGTGAATTTGTCATTGTGCTTAATGCGGAAAAAGTTCATACTACGGGACGGAAACTGGACCAGAAGATTTATTACCGATACACCGGTTATCCGGGAGGACTGAAATCTCGCCCCTTGCGCAAGATGCTCAGTGACAAACCGGAACTGGTTATCTGGCGGGCTGTCCGTGGCATGCTGCGCAAAAACCGCCTGGGAGCGCACCAGCTGAAAAGGCTCAAGGTATACGCGGGTGAAGCTCACCCTCACCAGGCTCAGAAACCGGAAACAATTGCACTCTAAAGGAGGATTTCGATGTTGCAACTCGGCACAGGAAGAAGGAAAACATCTGTAGCCCGCATCAGGATGATGGAAGGCACAGGTAATTTCTTCGTTAACAGCAAAACCATGGAAGACTATTTCCACCACCAGGAAAAATTGCTTCAGACCGTGAGATCTCCGCTTGCGATCACCAACCTGGAAAAGAATTTCGATGTCCATATCAAGGTGGACGGCGGCGGAATAACCGGGCAGGCAGAGGCTATCCGTCATGGACTCAGCAGAGCCTTAGTGAAACTGGATGCCAATCTCAGGCTGCCATTGCGGCGTGCCGGGTTCCTGACCAGGGATTCGCGCATGAAAGAACGCAAAAAATACGGACTCAAGGGCGCTCGTGCAGCATATCAGTTCTCTAAACGCTGATCTGTTTTCTCTTGCGGGAGAGAACTTGAAATCGACAAGAATGAGCCGGGAAATGCTTTTCCTGGCTCTTTTCTTTCTGGTTTGTTTGGAGGCTTTTTCCGCTGAAACAGCCTCGGAAACAAAGGCTTCGGCAGATCTCCTGTATCAGGAATACACAGACTATGTCAGGCGGTTTTCAGCAGAAGATCAGTATGCGGTCAATCTGTTCGCCCGCTTCAAACGGCTGGCTCGTAAATCCGAACTGCTCGAAATACTGGAAACTTCCGATTTGCCGGTTGATCCTGACCAAGAAATCGGTTTTGACTGCACTAAGCAGGGAGAGTTTCGCGCGGCTCTTGAAAAGCCCGGTTTTGTTACGGATTACCGGCTGGGCTGGATCAATCTCAAGTATTACAATCCAGTCGCTGCGTCCGTGTTCTTTCAGCTTTCGATCAACAAGGCTGAGGCAGCTGGGCAGATTACACCCATGATGTTGTTGTCTTTGGCGTACAGCCGTTTCCTTGTTTCGGAAAGCGAGAGTGGAGTGGCGAAGAAAGCCCTTCTGGACTTAGCTGAAAAGGACATTGAACAGTCCCGGGCGATTGACGACAAAAGCAATGCGCAGCTTGCATCAGCACTTGCCGATAGAATCAAAGCAGCTGTGGAACTGAGCTCTCTGGATCAGGAAGCTCAATAATAAAGCTCTTACAAAGAGATGTCGGAGATTTCTTCGTTGATAGAATAAGCCGGTATATCAAGAGATGAGGCGGCGAAAGTGCCGGATTCATCGGACTGGTAAAACAAGGTTAATTTGCGGCCTGAATACTCGCCAGACATATTTTCGTAAAAAGTGAACAGCACCAGTTTTTTTCTTCTGGGAAAGACTTCAATGGTTTCCTGGGTAAAGAAAGAACTGCCGGCCGCAGAAGATTCATCGTAAGGAACGATCCCGGGAAGTGCCGGAACCAGAACAGAAAAAATCTGTTTGAAAGAGCCTTTGTTTTTCAGTTCAAGAATCAGCTGGCGGGTGCGTCCGATTCTTTCCCAGCAGGCGTCGGCTTCGATGAGATCGTTTTCCAGCACGCTTTTTTCATCATGATCACCGGAAGATGAGTAAATCGGCCATTTGATCCTGCGGCGACCGGCTGAGATGTTAAGAGAAAGATTACCGGCTCGCTCTGGGTTTATCTGTAATGGAATCTCCCGTGAGAAACCGGCGGGGACATAGATTTCACTCCGTTGGGGACTGACCCGAAGGCCTTCGCCTGAAACTACGATTTCAAGCGCCAGATTGGAGTCGCTGGTGTTTTCCAGTTTCAGCAGAGGCCGGGCATGATCTCCTTCACCAAGAAATGGATTTTCGAACAAGGGGCATGAAAGCAGCAGGTCGTTGGTAAGAGGCACTTCCTGGATGCACCACCCGGAAGGCAGCAGGTGCGAATAAAACCGGAAGAGCAGATGGTAAGTCCCGTTAACCCGTGGCAGAGGAGCGATGACAGTGGTGTCTCCGCGCAGGGTATAACTTTGCTCCATTATGAGTGTCGCCTGATTGCTCTGGGTGATTGTAAAAACAAATGCTGCTGCCAGAAGAGCGTTGACGGAAAGTGGAATCGCAGCTACAGGTCTCAATTTCGCCGGGTAATTTTTCAAGATGGCGACCAGGCTCTTCAAAAGCAGCAGGAACAGAACTGAAAACGCGGTAATCAGTGAAAGATAGAGATTACGGTCGTGAACAGTGCGCTCCAGCACTTCAGGGATGACTGAAGCGCAGAAGAAAAATGAAATGAGTGAACAGATATTGATCCCTTTTACTTCGCGGAACAGGATGACATACATCAGAAGAGACATGAAGCACAGAATCCACAGAATGATATTAAAAAACAGGAGAATTCTGTCCATCCGGAAGAGGGAGATGTCGGGCAGCCCGTCCCAGACCTGGTACACCAGACTGGTGGTGCCGGCAGGAAGTTTTTCAGGAGAAATCAGAAGATTGCGCGTGATTGTTTCTGATGTGGTCAGGCTGGTGATTTCAGAGAAGCCTTTCAGCCGTCCTATAATGGAAAAACGGTGATGATAAGCCAGCAGGCAGACTGCCAGGTAAGCCAGGAAAAAGAAAAACACGCGGTTTTTTTTCATGTTGAAGATATTATAGGTATATCAGGCCGGATTTTCAAACAGCATGCCTCCGACCCGATGCAGCAAAGCTGCTGCTGCAGAAGCGGTCAAAAGCCCGGTCACCGGGGACATGCCGGTTAGAAAGCCAAGAAGAAACCAGTCTGCTGCCTGAGGCATAAAAAATTTCAAAGCCAGCCACTGTCCGCAATTGTGCAGTGCCGCTCCACAAAGTGAAATCAGGAGAATGCTGGATTTGGCCGAAGTTTTTGCGGTAATCCACATTCCTGCTGCGGAGAGGACGCTGCCGGACAGTCCGAGCATGAATGGAGCACTGAAAAGTGTGCCGCATACGGCGTGAGGGATCAGAACCTTGCCTGCCACAAGCGCGGCCACGATTCCCCCCGGAAATCTTAGAACCGCAATCAGGACAAAAATGTTGGCCAGCCCGATTCTAAGGAAGGGGAAAACAGGGAAAAGATGCATGACCGCTGAATCAAGAAAACCCGCAGCCACGGATAATGCCAGCAGTAATCCTGCCTGTGATATGCGGTTACTCTGTGATCGTGTCGACAATAGAACTCCCTGTGATTTTTACTGAAACTCTGTTGGGAAGGCAGATGATAACTTCTCCCGGACGACTGATGGAGCCGTGATGACGGCAGATTCCTGCCGGGCAGGATGACTTTTCCACTCGGACCGTGTTGTTTTCAAACCTTAGTCTGAGTGGATACGGCCCACTGATGTCAAAGATCCTGTCCGGTTCCAGACGCATCACATCCGCACTTCCGTGGTGCAGCACGATAACCTCTCCCGGCCTCTGTTTGGCATGAAATAGAAACGGTATTACCCCGCAGAAAAAAAGGATTGCTGCAGGGACCAGGTCAATTGGATGAAAAAATTTCCTGTCTGCCAATTCTCTGAATCTCCCCGGCCTGATTGATCAGCAAAGCGTTCAGACCGTTATTCTCTGCGAATTCCCGGGCGCGGGATTGACCCATAATCATAAGAGCTGTTGCCAGAGCATCAGCTTCGGCGCAGGTTGTTCCGTATACGCTGACACTCTCCATGTCGCTTGAGCAGGAACCGTCAAAAGGGGAGAGAATGTGAGAGATCAATTGTCCTTTGATTTCAAAGGAATTTTCGTAATCGCCTGAGGTGGCGACAGCGCATTCTCCGCTGACGATAGACACAATGCCGTTTCCGGATGGGTGACGAACGCCAATCTGCCAGTCATGGTTTCCCTTTTTGCCGTATGATCGCACTTCCCCTCCAAAGTTGATGAGAAAACCGGTTAATCCGCAGCCGGATAAAAAATCCGCTGTTCTGTCCACGGCGAAACCTTTGACAATAGCGCCGAGATCCAGTTTGTGAGTGTTCGGAATGCGGACGAACTCATCCGTGACTTCTAAGCTCAAACCAGTGCTCTGTCTGATCAATGTCGAGATCTCCAGGCTGTCCGGCAGCCGGTGATTCCCATCGTAAAACCCATAGGCTTCCATCAGTCCGCAGACACTCGGATCGAAAAAACCGCCTGTCCGGTGATGGAGTTCCTTTGTCAGGAGAAGGCATTCGCTGAAATCCTTTGACGGCCGCTCGACACGCCCGGTTGAGTTGAGGATAAAAAGTTCTGATGTTGCGCAGTCCATCAGGAAATGGCTGACAGTGCCGGTAAGCACTTCTATGGCGCTGTTAAGGCAGGTGTCGGATTCTACTCCGCCCGACAATTTGATTTCCCAGTATGTGTTGAACAGGAACCCGCTTTTTTCATGGAAAGCAGGGGAAGCGGACTTGAGCAGAAAAACCGCTCCGGCGAAGATTATCGCTGCTGCCAGGCTATTTCTTATCTTTTTCATTGTTGATGGCGCTCTGCATCCACTCGCGCACCAGGTCTTTGCATCCAAGGCCAAAGGACAGGCCGCCGGCTAAGGCTACCATCATCACGAATCCAGTGAACAGGATTCTGATAAGTTCAGTGGCAACTCCAAGCTGATTGAGTGCTGCCATGGTGGTGAATACGAGAATCGACCAGCGGGCCATTTCGCCGAGAATGCGCGAGGAGCCGGGGGGAAGATGCAGCACGCGTACGGTTCTGTGGACTGTCCGGTGGTACTGGTTCCCGAGTACAATGCCGATGCCGATAATGAAAATCGCTATGACTACATTGGGAAGATACAGGACAATGGACTGGAGCAGGGCAGTCAGTTGTTTCCATTTGAGAATATTGGCTGCGATAAAAAGAGTCAGTACAATGATGAACCAGCGCACGCTGAAACTCAAGAATTCCCCGGAACTTGGCTCTACGCCCTTTTTGGAAAGCAGGCGGAAAAATTCGGACTTTTTCATCCAGTTGTCGAGTCCTGTGTAATCCATGAATCTTTTTGCGGCCCGGCCCAGGATAAAGGACAGGGTTAATCCGAGAATTGTAACCAGTAATGCGCCGATCACATCCGGAAGTGACACCAGAGTGTCATGAAGGAACTGGTCTAAGGACGACACCGCGGTTTCCTTCCATGAATTCAGATAGTATTCCATAAAACCCCTGACAGTGACGGAAGCCACAGGTTATTACCGGGAGCATGAAGTGTTCCAGGCTTTCCGGCATCTGATTATATCATATCAGGTCCGCCGGTCTAAAATTGCGCTTCTGAAAGGCCGATGGTTATGTGATGAAGCCGTTCCCGGTTTTGATTTGCATCATGGCGTTCTTTTCGCAGCTTTCTGCTGTCACGATTGATGAAAGCCGGCTGCTGGATTCATATTACAACAAGCAGAAACTGCCCGCTGTTGTGCCCTGCCGCCCTGTCATGAAAAACAAGGTGTTTTACTTAGACCTGTCACTGGCCGGGCATTTTCAGTCCGACATTCATTACATAGATTCCATTGATGACCTTATTGATCAGCGTTACAACGAGCGCAGCAAAAAGGCCAATGCTCTCAAACCCGAGATATACGGTGTTTATCAGCCTAAGACCGAGAGATTGATATTCAGGCTTTCGAATCGTATCAGCGGGCATTTTTATCAGCGGTACAGCGCCGAGAATCGCTGGTGGAACGATTTTCAGGCGCTCCTCGGCGTGGGGGGGAAACTCTGGCGATGGGTGATCGCGCCGGAATTCCGGTATGAGGAACATTCCGGCGGACAGCTTTATTTTCGTGAACATTACCGGATGTTCGGCGAATACAAGCATTTCGGGCTGGAGTACTGGTTTGATCTTTACAATTTTTACATTCAGGATGACCGGGATGCTAAGGAAACCAGCGTAGCACCGTATTTCATTTTTCAAAACAGCCGCTCGACCATGAAACTGGGATGCCGCTCCACACACAGGAGATCCCGCAGTGAATGTTACTCTTTCAACGAAATTATCCCTTTTCTGGAGGTTGCTGTCAGGAAGGACAGATGGGAATTCGAAGGGTCTGCATCCATGCCGGACAAGAACTTCAAGGAAATTCTGGCCGGGGATCAGCGAATGAGAGAGGACAATGTTACCCGTTACAACATGAGAATCTCGCATCTTCTTCATTTCGGCCGCTTTTTCATTGACTATGGAACTGAGGCCAAACGCTCGAATCTGGAACGATACACTTTTAATCAGCGCACTGCTGATGTGGGCTGGACATATTCATTCTAAAGGGAAACAGCAGGGAACCGACCCGCTGCATGGAGGTATTTATATGGTCTTGAGAATATTGATCATTGCTGTGACGGTTTCTGCGGTGATTTTTTTCGGCGGGTGCGGCAAGTATCCGGTGGACAGCGGGCTGACTGCTACGCAGCAGTGGCTGGACTATGAACGGTACAGCGAATACAAGGTCGTGAAAAAGGAATTCATGGCCGGGAACTATGAGCAGGTTATCACCGATGGAACCGAGTTTGTCAGGCATTACGCCAATGACCTGGAACTCGAAGTCGAGGAAATGCAGTATCTGATCGCTGAGTCGTATTTTCTTCTGGGAAGGTATGATTTTGCCGTGCGTGAATACAAAAAGGTGGCATTGAATTATCCCTACAGCACATTCTGTCCGCTTTCAATGATGGGGGAAGGCAATTGTTACAGGCTTTCGTCCCGGTACACACTCAATGAAGCTATCACGCAGTATCAGGCATTCATCGAAAAGTTCCCGCAGCATAATTCGGCGGCTGAAGCGCAGTTCCGCATCGGGGAGTGCCGATACAGGGCGGCTTCCACTGAAGTGGAATTTGATGCTGCCGTAGCTGATCTGAAAAAGACCCTGGAAAAATATCCGCTGACCCTGAACAGCGAGGTCAGCAGGCAGACCAACCTGTATCTTGGAAAGTGTTATGAGGAGAGGCCGGTTCCGGACTATCCGGTGGCCATTCAGTATTATCAGGCATTCGTGCTTGGGAATGACACATATTTAGCCGGGGATGTATTTTATCGCATCGGTGTGCTTTACCAGGAAAAACTTCTTGACAGCGCAGAGGCTAAGAACGCTTATTATTCGGTGATAACGCATTTTGCCAACAGTACTTACTACAACGAGGCTCTGGTGCGCTATAATGCGCTGTGAACAGTAATTGGTGAACGGTGAATGGTAACTGGTAGAAAACGGAAAACTCAGAGAATTTATCTTGACTCCTGATTTTATTGCTGTATCTTTGAACTATAGAATTCAGTGTGTCATCAAGCGACAGTATTTAAGTACCAAAGACCAATCACCAAGTTATCGTGCGCAGTAGGCATAGGGAAAAAAACACCCCGAGGGGAAAAACCATGCTGAAAAAAATCATCACTGTCCTGACACTCACAGCGGCGCTCTGCACCGCTAAGGCCGAAAACAATCCCAGTCTCAGTCAGCAGAACATTCAGGAACTTTTTTCCGTTGTCACTGAATACTGCCAGCACAAAATGGCTGCAGGCGATGAGATGGAAAAAGAAGTTTTCGGTTTCATGCTCAATGCAATCGAACAGAAAAACGCTTTGCGCGTAGCTGCCCAGTATGACACGGGCCGCGTGTGGTTCATCGAACCGCAGACCGGTATTCACATCATGGTGGTGCCAAAATCTTACATGGTGGAAGATCGTGAACTGGCAGCCGAACTGTCCCGCATTCTCGGGCATGTCAATGAAGCTTTTTTCTCCGGCAAATACCCCGGTTACACCCCGGTGGGTGCCGAGATTCTTGTTGATCTTGCCACATGGACTGATCCGACTGCACCCCGCAACTCGGTGAATGTGGAGTTTCAGGTTAAGTTCCAGAACAAGACCGGTTCATTCGAACTCGCCGATTTCCGCGGTCGGGTCAATACGAATTTCAGTGAAAAATCCTTCAGAAATGTAAGCGACATTGAGATTCAGATCAAAAATCTGGAAACTGAGCTGACTAAACTCGAAAAGGAACTGGAGAAGGTTCAAAACTCGGATTCTTACAGTAAGGAACTGGCTATCCGGCGCCTGATGAGTGAGATTGAAGATGTGCAGCGGAGAATCCAGGAACTGAAAAAAAGCCTGTAGTTTTAAACGGATTCAAACGGAAAAAATCCCCCTGGTAAATCGGGGGGATTTTTATTTTAGCGTGGAATAGGGGGGCGCCTATTACAGAAGACACCGGGGACTGGCCGTTCCCAGATCCGCTGCTCAAGCCACGGCCTGTCCCCGCCAAAGCTATGCGTATTTTCAATCGCCCTGCCTGCCCGGCGCAGCTATTGCGGAGCCGGGTCCCCGCCAGCAATTGGGTTCCGGGGACTGACGCTGATCTGGTGGTGGTGATTGGTTACGCTACCAGCCACCAAAATATTTTTCATATTTTTTTCTGAAAATGCACATTCATAACAGGTTGCTGAAAAGCGACATCTGACTCGCTTGTAGTAAAATTACTACAAATTTGTAGTAATTTTACTACAGACAAAACCCTTTTTCGATCCTAAGATCTATGTATGCAGCTCGGGGCTGACACGGCAGGGGGCGGGAAGGCATGCATCTGGGACTTGCCGTGCCCCCCAGGCTCCGGGGACTGGCCGTTCCCAAATCCTTCTGCCCAAGCCACGGCCTGTCCCCGCTAAGAAGGAGAAAAAACAATTTCCCGTTAGAAGTCATGCTTAAGCGGCGCCCGGGCGTAAAACCCAGACCTTGACCCGGGCGCTGCGCTACAAAACATGGTTCAGAGGGAAAAGGCAGTGTGCTCATTTTTCGGCCGGGATCGGGAAAAGTGACCCCAGGGATGATTGGGAAAATTACTTGCCATTTCCAATCAGGTGGTGGTGATGGCAAAGAAAGGGGGAGGAAAGGAGGTAATGCAGTGAAAGGGAGCAATGTTCGTGGATTGGGCTGGGTTTCGGGGGATAGTGGGGTGAGGCTGTACAGCTGTCTGATTTAAGGGTAAAATGTCAGTAATGGAGAACATAAAGTAATGCGGTCCTTTCATGAATAGGAAAAAGTGCTTTGATTACATTGAAGAGAAGCTGAATTCTCTTGCCTATCGCATAGAATCACTGGCAAGAGCTAATTTGCTTGACTTAAATATTCACTCAGAGTTCTTTTTCAGGGACCTGATAAACCTGATCTTTGGATGGAAACTTGAAAATGTTAACAGCGTAATGCAAAACACGCCGGGCATTGATCTGGAAGATACTATCAATAAAATCGTTGTCCAGGTTTCATCTACCAATACCAAAGCGAAAATCGAATCAGCATTATCCAAAGAATTTCTTTCAAAGAAAAAGGGGTATTCGTTTAAATTCATCTCTATTGCTAAAGACGCACGAACCTTACGGACCAAAACTTATTCAAACCCACACGGTCTTGTCTTTGATCCCAAAGAAGACATCTTTGACATTTCCTTGATCCTGAAGAAAGTCGTAGACCTTCCCGTACAAAATCTTGAGAAAATCCGTGTGTTCCTTGAGGAAGAGTTGGGAAATCCGAAACCATCAATAGACGCTGAGTCTAACATTACGGCAATCATTCAACTTATCTCTGAACTTGATCTGTCATCAGATTCTGCTCCTGTGCCGAAATCGTTTGAAATAGAGAAGAAAATTGTTTTCAATAACCTTGTCAGGGCCGCAGCATTGATCGAAGAGCACAAGGTCTATGTCCATCGCATCGGCAAGATTTATTCGGAATTTGACCAACAAGGCAAAAACAAGAGCCATTCAGTTTTAAACGGCATTCGCCGGGTGTACATCGATCTTGATTCATCCCTTTCTCCTGACGAGATCTTTTTTGATGTTATCAGTAATGTCATTCGAAAGGTTCAGGAAAGTGCCAATTATCAGCCGATGCCTCAGGAAGAACTGGAGTTGTATGTGCAGATTCTCGTTGTAGACGCTTTCATTCGCTGCAAGATTTTTAAAAACCCCTCAGGAGAAAATGATGCTTGTTCCTGACAACATCCATCCTGAAAAAACTGTTTATTACAACGGATCCTTTGTGCTGGATGTCATGCGCGAACATAAAAAGCTCGATTTGCTTGACCTTTACGCAGAGGTTGTAAAGAAAAGGGAAATGACCATGCCGGTTCTGCTGCTGTGCCTTGACTGGCTTTTTCTTCTTGATCTGATCACAATGAGTGGAAGCAGGGTGGAATTATGTTCTTGAAATCTCTGATCATTACTCATGGAGACGGTAAAATTATCAGGGATATCGAGTTTCATTCCGGGCTGAATCTGATAGTTGACGACACACCAGTGGTCAGCGGCAAAGAAACCGGCAATAATGTGGGCAAGACCACTGTGTTGAAGCTTGTTGATTACTGCCTTGGCGATGATGCCAAGGGTATTTATTCGGACGAAGAGCACAAGAAAAACGAGTACAAGCTGGTCAAGGATTTTCTGATCAACAGCAAAGTGCTTGTGACATTGATTCTCAAGGAAGACCTGTCCCGGCCTGAATCCAGAGAAGTCAGAATCGATCGTAACTTTATGCCGCGCAGGAGTCGAGTTCAGCAGGTTGACTGCGTAGAAATGAAAGATACGGGTTTTGACGAAGCTCTTACCTCGATTCTGTTCCCCGGTCATTATGGAAAAAAACCGACATTCAGGCAGATGATCGCTCATAACATCAGATACAAAAGCGAGAGTATCAGTAACACCCTTAAAAATCTGAATAGATATACCCGTGATGACGAGTATGAAACCCTTTACCTTTTCCTTCTGGGGTGTGACTTTGAGCACGGTGATTCCAAACAGGAGTTACGCACCAAGATCGACATGGAAGAAAAGTTCAAGAAGCGTTTAGAAGCTGAACAGACCAAATCCGCATACGAATCTGCCCTGAGTATTCTGAACTTGGAGATCGATGAACTGGAAGCCAAAAGAGCAGCGTTTTGTCTGAATCCCGATTTTGAGAAAAGTCTGGTTGAACTGAACCAGATCAAGTATGAAATCAATCGCCTGACATCCGATATCTGCCGCCTGAACATCAGAAAGAACCTGATTCTGGAAGCACAGAAAGAGCAGCAGAGCAATGTTTCAAGGATCGACACGCAGCAACTGCGGCAGATTTACCAGCAGGCTACTGCGTTAGTTTCAGGAATTCAGAAAACCTTTGAAGAACTGAATGAATTTCACAACAGCATGGTGGAATCCAAAGTGCGTTTCATTACCAAAGAGTTACCGGCTATCGAGCGGGGGTTAAAGTCCGTACATGAAAATCTGAATCGACTTGTAGCCAGGGAAACTGAGTTGAGCCGGGTAATCACACAGAGCGATGCATTTGAAAACTTCGAGGATCTGGTCAAAGCGTTGAACGAAAGGTACCAGCAAAAAGGCGCATATGAAAAGACTCTGCAGCAGTTAGAACAGACTGAATCGACACTATCCGGTTTCAACGAGCAACTCGCAGCTATCGACAACGAATTGTTTTCCGAAGAATTTGCGCTGAAGGTCAAGGAGCAAGTCAACAAATTCAATCGCTACTTTTCTTCGGTGTCTCAGGAATTGTACGGTGAAAAGTACGCGCTGAAAGCTGACCCGGAAACCACCAAAGGCCGCCGATTGTATAAGTTCACGGCTTTCAACCTGAATTTCAGCACTGGGAAAAAGCAAGGCGAAATCTCTTGCTTTGACATTGCATATACACTTTTTGCCGATGCGGAAGATATCCCCTGCATGCACTTCCTGCTGAATGACAAGAAAGAACTGATGCACGATAATCAGCTGCTGAAAATTGCCGGGCTTGTTGAGAGAAAAGGAATCCAGTTTGTTGCTTCCATACTGAAGGACAAGCTCCCGCGGGAGTTAAACAACGAAAAGTATTTTGTGCTTAGATTGTCGCAGGTAGATAAGTTGTTCAGGATAGAGAAGCATTAATGATTACAAAGAAGCAGTAAGTAGACAAAGTATGCTGTT
>JAQTRI010000400.1 GCA_028711905.1 Candidatus Wallbacteria bacterium
TGTTTCATTCCGGCGATTTCCTGGGGGGTGAAGTCTCTTGGGGCTATTCCCCGTTCCTGAGCAAGCCTGCGCATGATGTGTCCGGCAATTCTCGGAATGTCTTCCGGATGAGCACGCAGGGGTACAGTTCGGACCACGAGCTGAGCTAAGCGATGGAAAAGGTCTTCGCGGAACTGTCCCTGGTGGATCATCTGTAAAAGATCCCTGTTGGTGGCGGCAATTACTCTGGTATTGACCGCAATGTCTTGCCGTCCGCCTATGCGTCGGAAGCGTTTTTCCTGCAGCACGCGCAAAAGCTTGGCTTGCAGACGCAGGCTCATTTCCCCGATTTCATCGAGAAAAAGGGTGCCGCTGTCTGCTTCTTCGAACAAACCCCTTGAAGAGTGGTCGGCCCCGGTGAACGCTCCCTTTTCAAAGCCAAACAGTTCGCTTTCCAATAGGTTTTCGCTGAAATTGGCGCAACTTGTTGTGACAAAAGGATGCCCGTCCCGTGCTCCGGCCCTGTGCAGAGCGACAGCCACGGTTTCCTTTCCAGTGCCGGTTTCACCGCAGATCAGAATGTTGGACAGGCTGTCGCGGCCGATCAGGCGAATGGTGTCCTTTAACTCTTTCATGGGTCTGGAGCTCCCGATCAAATAGCATTCATGGCGACATGTGGATTTCAGGCGGGACTTTTCGGAATCGGTAATGGACTCGCCGGCTGCGAGGCGTCTGATGATGTCGGGGTAAGCCTTATAATCTCTGTAATTGCTGGCCCGGAACAGGGCGTCATGAATGATCAGCTCCCAGTTGTCCTTAGCAGCGCCATCGCTTCTGATGCGGCGAAGGTCGCGGTGATCGACACTGAGATGCTTCAGGGTAAGTGACAGGATGTCTGTTCCGGTGTCATTGAGGACGGTAAAACGCTTAAAAGTTGAAAACTGTTCGGCGAAATGCGAAAGATTTACTGCGGTCATCAGCCAGGTAATGCTGTTGCCGGCATCGAGAAGGGATTTTATGGCCTCAGCCATTTCAGTGGTGCGATCTCTGTAGCCGAGACCCAGGATGACAAAGTCGGAGCCGCGTGTATCCGAGAATTCGGACAATCTGTCCGGAAAAATGGCAGCACTGCTGACAAAAAGTTCGGCTTTGCTGTCGTAACGGAGGTAGGCAGCGGCTGCCAGCGCTCCTTCAAGGCCGAGGAAAGTGAAGATCAGGCGATCAGACATGGAGAGATTCTAAACCCGTTTGTCCTGATCGTCAATTAATGACGACCATGTGGTTGAAAAACTGAGCAGCATCTGGTGAAAAATACCCGGCCGATGCCTTTCAGTCCCAATTCTCGAAAATACGCAGTCGAAATATAAGGCTTAACTGCAGCGATTTATCCGATTTGTAACATTTCCGGTCGATTCTGGCACGGGAATTGTTAATTGTGTTTTCATCATCAAAAGGTAATGAGGTTTTCGTGGTGGAAAGCATGCAACTAAGAAACAAGCTTCAGGTCCTGTATCTCTTACTTACGCGCAGGCACCCCGGTGTCAAAAAAGCGCTTTACGACCGTCAGTTTACCGACACGGCGGAATCGCTGCTGCGCAGAGGTAAATCAGTGGAATGGATCGTGGAGCGGTTCACCCGTCAGTTGGAAGAGCAGGTTGTTGATGGAGAGTCAACAACCAGGCATTGATTTCTTCCCCGTATACGGATTCACATCCCCAGAGGCGCAATGCATTGCGTCTCTACACGGGATGCATCAGATCAATTCTCTTCGTAAGCTTCTTCTCCGTGCAGAACGGAGTCCAGACCCTTCTTTTCCTCTTCAGTACTGATCTTTACAGGAGTTATTTTGTTAATCATGAAAAGGGCACCGTAAGTAAACAGGAAAGCGTAGCCTGCTGCAAAAATCACGGCTGTCAACTGCTTGTAGAAAAAATCGGTTCCCCCATAAAATAATCCATTGGCACCACTGGGATTAACGGCTGTGGTAGCAAATATTCCAAGCATGACAACTCCAAGAATTCCGCCTACTCCATGAACACCCCAGACATCGAGAGCATCATCCCAGCCCATTCTATTCTTGATGCTGATGGCATAATAACAGACTGCACCGGAAACCATGCCGATCAGTGCAGATGTCGGCAAAGTCACATACCCTGCAGCAGGGGTAATGGTGGCGAGACCGGCAATAGATCCCGTCAGGAGACCCAGCAACTTCGGTTTCTTTTCAAATTTCCAGGCTATAATCAGCCAGGTTATAGCAGCAAATGAAGCGGCTGTGTCGGTGTTTAGAAAAGCCAGGCTGGTAACCTGATCGACCTTAAGCTCAGATCCGGCATTGAATCCATACCAACCGAACCAGAGCAGGCCTGTGCCCAGTGCAACGAGCGGTATACTGTGCGGGCCGCTTTCCACCTGGGTCCTTTTCCCTACAAAAAAAACCGATGCAAGGGCTGCCATGCCGGCTGTAGCGTGCACGACAATTCCTCCTGCGAAATCAAGCACTCCCCATTGCTGTAAGATTCCACCGCCCCAAATCATGTGCACAAAAGGAAAATAGACAAACAGCAGCCAGACCGTGAGGAAAACCAGATAAGCAGTAAATCTGACTCTGTTGGCAAAAGCCCCGGTGATCAGCGCTGGAGTAATGATGGCAAACATCATTTGATAGGCGACAAATACAAAAAGCGGAATACTGTTTCCATTCATCAGTTCTCCAGGAGAAACTCCCCGCATTAAAGCGTGGTCCAGATTGCCGATTATACCGCTCACATCACCCGAAAAGCACAGGGAGTAACCGCAGATAAACCAGAGAACGGAAGTCCAGCCCATGGAAACGAAGTTCTGGATCATGATTGCCAGCACATTTTTTCTACCTACAAGCCCTCCGTAAAAAAAAGCCAGCCCGGGTGTCATCAACATCACCAAGCTGGTTGCGACCAGCATGAAACCAGTATTGCCTGTATCAAGCATATTGTTCCTCCTGAAATGATGTCATGAGTTTAAAGAATGACAGAAATAAATGGAATCAGGGATTCCCTTAAAATCATCCGCTAAATCCCTTAGAGCGAGGTCAGGCCTTCCCGGATGGCATGTTTTGTCAATTCAGCGATGCTTCTGATTTCCAGTCTGTCCATGATCTGCTTGCGGTAAGTCTCAATTGTCTTTACCGAGAGCGAGAGCAGCCGGGCTATTTCTTTGGTGGATTTCCCGTCTGCGTATAGGCGTAACACCTCGCGATCCCTGTCCGAGAGTACTGTGAAGACTGAATCCGGATCATTCTCGCTGCGCTTGATAAAGTCCATGATCAATGCTCCTGCAACTGGAGCGCTGACAAAAATCCGCTTTTTAAGGGCAGATTCGATTGCAGTCACTAGTTCTTCAAATGGCTGGTCTTTCAGCACATAACCTGTTGCTCCGGCTTTGAGGGATTCCAACACAAAACGACGATCCGCATGCATTGAGAGCACCAGCACCTGTGTTTCCGGATTCCGAGAGACAATCCTGCGTGTGGCCTCGACTCCGTTTAAGTCAGGTAAGGATATGTCCATAATCACAATATCCGGTTTCAGTTCTTCAGCGAGTCTGATTCCATCTGCACCAGTAGCTGATTCACCGATCACAACAAATCCCGGATGCCTGAGAATCAGATTTCTGAGTCCGTCACGCACCATCTTGTGATCATCAACGAGCAGGATTTTAACTTCAGCCATTTAATTTATCCTTTCCCACCTTCCGATCTTGAGGTTTGCATGGAATTTGAAAGCTGACCCTGGTACCCAGTCC
>JAQTRI010000401.1 GCA_028711905.1 Candidatus Wallbacteria bacterium
CAAGGATTCAAATAGAATGTCAGGTACATGAAAGCCTGGATTACGCTCAGTGAGAAGGATTTACCCTGGGGCCGATAATGAAATGCAGATGCTGGTGGAGATGCAGTTCTTCCAGGGTGATGTTGTTCATCATTTCTGACCGAATTCGGGTAAACAGTAAAGAAAGAAATCTGCAGCAGAGAGGGTTTTACCTTGTGGATCAGGCGCGCTGTTGCGAGCATATCCGCTGTTCGTTCCCCGGGACAACCGATCATTGCAAGGAACAGGGTGTCCATGCCGAGTTTTCTGGAAAACGCGAACACCCTGCGGCACTGATTGAGATAACTTTTGGGACTGCTGGTTTTGCCAATATCTCTGAGTACTTTTGCTGATCCGCTTTCAGCGCCGATGCGCAGGAGTCGGCAGTTGTGCCCGGCATAAAATCTGAGAATTTCATCATCCAGGTTTTCTACCCTGGTATGGCACTGCCAGGGCAGGTTCAAACCTTCAATCTTGAGGCGCTGGAAAAGTTCACGGTGAATTGAACGGTCCAGGCCGAAGTTGTCATCATCAAAGAGAAGGAAATTGACTCCCAGATTCACCAGACTGCGGATTTCAGCGACCATTCTGTCAATCGAGTGATAACGCATGACTTTTCCCCAGGATTCGCGATGAATCTGGGTGCAGAAAATACAATTTCCCGGACAGCCCCGGGAAAAGAGCACATGACCGTAACTTAGACGCGCTGCAAAGTTGAGCGGATAGTAAAATCTGTACCCGCTGATTTCTGTTTCTGAGTATTCTGGTGTTGGAAGGAGGTCCAGGTTATTGACAGTGAGGGGTTCGATCAATTTAACCGTTTCTGCTGTTCTGATGCCGGCCGGGATTCCCCCAGAGCCTGCCGTCAAATTACGGATCAATTCTGCTATCGCCAATTCCGCTTCACCAAATGCAATAAAATCCACACCTTTTCCGGAGTAAAAACCCGGTCTGCAGGTCGGATCCTGGCCGCAGGCGATAACTGTTGCGGTTTGACTGTGTTTTCGGAATTCATGGATAAGGGCTATTGCTCTTGGCGCGTCCGGGGTCATTACTGAAATCACCAGAAAATCGCTTTGGCGCTGAAAAATCCCGGGGGGTGCTGTATGCAAGTATTCATCCAGCAGCAGGCAGGACAACGCACTTTTTTTCAGGCCGGCTTCGATATATTTCAGCATGAAAGGGGGTCTGATATTGCGCGGATGAAGGCAGGAGCGTACGGCTTTGCCTCGCGGACGGAGAAGAACGACTTGCTGGATAGTTCCCAAATATTCCCCAGTTATTCCGGCAATCTCGCGAACAGGTTATAATTTGTTGACCAGACCCTTCATCCGTTCGCAGATCTTTTTTTCATGGCCCAGATCCGTCGGCTCATAGTATTTCCTTGGCAGTGCCAGATAAGGCTGTTCAATGAAATGGCCGGGGAAATCATGCGGGTATTGATAATTCTTTGATTCCGGCCCGGTGTTTTTCAAGTGGCCGGGAACAGGCTGAATTACCTGGCCCTGGATATCTTTTTCAGCGCGGCGCAAACCCATGTAAGAGGCGTTGCTTTTGGCGGCGCAGGCGAGATAGGTGACGCCCTGTGCCAGGTTGATGCGTGCTTCGGGCATACCGATGTATTCCACAGCCTGCATGACGGAAATCGCGAGAGGTAATGCCGCCGGATCGGCGTTACCGATGTCCTCTGAAGCCAGGATAATCATGCGCCTGGCGATAAACCGGGGGTCTTCTCCCAGCTCGAGCATGGCGCACAGATAATAGAGGGATGCGTCCGGATCAGAACCGCGCAATGATTTGATAAAGGCCGAGATATAGTCATAGTGTGAAGAGCGTGCGGCCTGGGCTGGGAGAAATTCAAGTCCGGTCAGTAGTTCCTGTTCAGTGATGCCGGGTTGTGAAATCCGGCGGGACAGGCACATTTCCAGGTAATTGAGCGCCATTCTGGCGTCACCGTCTGACTTCCTCGCTAATGATTCCAGCATTCCGGAGCTGAATGTTTCGCCTTTCCCAGCGGAAAGCACAGCCTGTTCCAGGATTCCTGTGACTTCGGAAATTTTCAGGGCGTGAAAGCGGAACACATTCAATCTGGACAGAAGCGGTTTGGTGACTGACTGATAAGGTGAAAGTGTTGTGGTGGCCACCAGCAGCACACTGCCCTCTTCCACATATGGCAGCAACGCATCCTGCTGCTTGGAGTTGAACCTGTGGATTTCGTCGATAAAAACGATCGGGGCGTGAAACTGATCCCCGCGGCCGTGCTGCTCAAGTATTTCTTTGAGCTCCTTGATATTGGAGGTTACGGCATTGAGAGGGTGAAAATCATTATGAAAACGATTCTTCATCAATAGCGCTGTCGTGGTTTTTCCGCACCCTGGAGGGCCTGTCAAGAGCACGGAACAGGCAAGATGGTCTCTGGAAAGCAGTGCTTCCAGAGGTTTTCCAGCAGAAAACAGGTGGGACTGTCCGATGATTCGGGAAATTTCAGAGGGTCTGAGTGCCTGAGCCAGAGGAGTAATCACATTCCAGCCCGGACCCTTGTGATTTTAGCCCCCAGAGCGGAGAGTTTCTGCTCAAGGCATTCGTATCCCCGGTCAATGTGATAGATTCTCTGGACTAAACTGACGCCATCTGCAGCCAGAGCTGCTAAAACTAATGATGCCCCCGCCCTCAAGTCAGAGCACATCACTTCAGCACCTGAGAGTTTTTTCACCCCCTCAATCATAGCGTTACGCTCCTCGACCTTGATTGACGCTCCCATTCTAATAAGCTCCGGGACCTGCATGAAACGGTTTTCGAAAATAGTTTCACTGATTATGCTTGCGCCTTCAGCTAAGCAGAGCACAGCCATCAGCTGTGGTTGCAGGTCGGTCGGAAAACCCGGGTAGGGAAGTGTCCTGACAGGTACTGATGAGATCCTGCGGCTGCTTCGGGCATGAATGGTTTCCCCTGAGCAGGTAATCTCTACCCCTGCGTCTGAGAGCTTGCCGATAACGGATTCTAAGTGAGTGGGGCTGGCATTGCGGATAATGATGTCACCTTTAGTGATGGCGGCAGCTGAGATGAGCGTGCCGGTCTCAATGCGGTCAGGCATGATGGTGAACTCTGAGGGGTGAAGCCTGCTGACACCCTGAACAATGATTTCATCGCTGCCTGCTCCGCGGACATGACCGCCCATGCGGTTGATGAAATCACCCAGATTGACGATCTCCGGTTCTCTGGCTGAATTGCGAATGATTGTTTCCCCCTCGGAAAGAGCAGCTGCCAGCATGATGTTTTCCGTGGCCCCGACTGAGGGAAAATCGAGATGAACCGTGTTACCTTTGAGTTTTTTTACCTTGGCCTCGACATATCCTCCCTGGATTTCCACTTCAGCTGACAGCGCCTGCAGTCCTTTGATGTGGATGTCCACGGGTCGGGTGCCAATGGCGCATCCTCCCGGCAGGGCAACTCTGGCACTTTTCAGGCGTCCGAGGAGCGGTCCGAGAATGATGAATGAAGCGCGCATGGTTTTGACTAAGGAGTAGGGGGCTTCGTTAACAGTAATACTTGAGGTGTCGATATAGAGAGTAGAATCTTCCTGGCGGCATTTAGCGCCGAGGATCGAAAGAAGCTTGATCATGGTGGAAATATCCTGAAGCCTGGGGACATTATGCAGCACGGTTTCTCCTGAAACCAGCAGGCATCCGGCTAAGACAGGCAGGGCGGCGTTTTTCGCGCCTGAAACAGTTACCTCTC
>JAQTRI010000402.1 GCA_028711905.1 Candidatus Wallbacteria bacterium
GTTCGTGGGATTTCTGTTTTTTCATCCTGCCGGCGGATAAGCGATCAATAATTCTACCAGAACCTCGGCGCTCCGGCCTGAGTAACTTTCCAGGTTTCATAAACACTGTCAGGCAATTCTTTCAGAAAAAGCGACTTTTCCGCCAGCGCGATATTGCGGCGCTGCTCGATCATTGTCGGGTATGTAAGATACAGTTCCCGCTGGGCGCGAGTTACAGCCACATAGAACAGCCTGCGCTCCTCTTCCAGTGACGGACCGTCAGAATTGCGGGCATCCGGAAAAATGTCGTGATTCAATCCCAGCAGAAAAACAGCTTCCCACTCCAGACCTTTGGCCTGGTGTATGGTGGAAAGAGTTAAGGCGTTTGCCGGATTGCCGTGCCTGTTCTCCCCCTTGATCCCATCGTCAAGCACAGCTTCCGACAGAAATAAAGCCACTGAAGTGTAATTACCTGAAAGTACAGCCAGTTCCTCACACTCAGACTCGCGCTCAGGCGCATTGTCAAAAGAGCGGACTAAGTAATCACGGTAAAACCGGTCTAAAATCAGGCTGATGACTGCACCTGGATTTGTTTCTCCGTCCAAAGCGCGCAGCACTTTAGTAAACTCGGCGTACCCTTCCTCTGCCTTGCGTCCGGATTTCGTGATCTGGAAAGGTGTCCCCCCGGTTTTGTCCGGATGAAAATCATTGATAAATCTGCTGTGAAGCGAGTCAGCTGATTTGCCTCCGATTCCAGGAAAAAGGCGGACTGCACGCCTGAAAGCCATCAGGTTCAAAGGATTGATCAGCAGATTGAGAAAAGCCAGCAGATCCTTGATGTGGGCCTGTTCAAAAAAACCTATGCCTCCGCGCACGCAATAGCTGATACCCTCCCGCAACAGGATCATCTCCAGCCGCAGCGACTGGTATCTGGCGCGGAACAGGACTACGATGCGTTCCGGGGAAAGACCTTTTTCAACCAGTTTTTTGACTTCCTGAACTATGAAATGCGCCTCATGGGTCTGGTCAGGGCAATTGACTACCCGCGGAAGGGAGCCTGATGCCAGGACTGGTTTCAATTCCTTGGGAAACTGGCTCATATTGGACTGAATACTGGCATTGGCAAGAGTCAGGATCTCGGGTGTACTGCGATAATTAGTAGTCAGCCGGAAAATCCTGCAATCAGGATAATGTTCCTGGAAATCCAGGATGTTGCGTATCTCAGCCGCGCGGAAAGAGTAAATGGACTGTGCATCGTCACCAACTACAAGGAGATTGCCTCCAGTAGGAACCAAACGCTTGAGAATCTCGAACTGCAGCCTGTTGGTATCCTGATACTCATCGACTAAGACATGGCTGATCGTGGAATTGATGAACATTCGGTATTCAACATGAGCAAGAAGTTCATGCCAGCAGACCAGCAGATCATCAAAATCCATCACCTTGTTCCGGACTTTTTCCTCTTCATACAGACAGAACAGGCTCTGGTAAACTCCGCAAAGGTCCTGTTCGGTCTCTCTGCGACAGGATAAAACCTCTTTCAGCGGAGACATGGAATTCCGGCAGAAACTATAGAGCGATGAAGCCACTGCAGGTTTGGGCGCGAGCTTGCCGAACTCCTGCTGCATGGTAACTATGCACTCCTTGAGTAGGTCGTGCTCATCCGACTTGTCAAGAATCGTATAATCCGGCTCACGACCGATGAGAGATGCGAATCGCCTGAGAAACAGGTTGGCCAGTGAGTGAAATGTGCCTCCGTAAGGCAGCCTGTAATAAATACCCATCAGGCTCTGGGCGCGCGAAAGCATCTCTCGGGCCGCTTTGTTGGTAAAGGTCAGGAGCATGATACGGTCCAGGGAAACACCTCGGGAATGGAGCCAGGCCATTCGATAAACCAATGTTCTGGTCTTGCCGCTGCCGGCACCGGCCAGTACTAAGCTGTACCCATCACCGCTGGTAACTACTGCCCTTTGTTCATCGTTCAGTGAAGTACAGGCTTCGAGTTCCATCTGATTCATTTGTCTGATTTTTCCCTGATCCGTTTGATTTTAATGGCTTTCCCGGATTCAGGATCAATCTCCAGAAAAACACCGCATAGAATGTTACCGCCTGTAGCAGGCTCGAATTTAATTGGCATCCTGGATAAAAATCTCTCGATGATAATCTCTTTTTTAACTCCGATAATCGAGTGGTGTGGCCCGGTCATTCCAGCGTCAGTAATAAACGCCGTTCCTTCGGGAAGTATCTCCTCATCCGCAGTCTGCACATGGGTGTGAGTGCCGATCACTGCGCTGACCCTGCCGTCCAGATAATAAGCCAGCGCACGCTTTTCTGATGTAGCCTCAGCATGGAAGTCCACAATCCTGACACGGATTTTTTTCCCGATCTCAGCCAGCACGCGATCCATGGTCCTGAACGGGCATTCGAGCCTTGGCATGAAAACATTGCCCTGCAGGTTGATGACAGCAACAGGTTCGCCGCCTGCCGTGCGATACACACCCCATCCGCGTCCGGGAACAGATGCTGGAAGGTTCGCAGGACGCAGAAGCTTTAGTTCACTGCTCAAAAGCTTATCAGTACCGGGTTTTTCCATTACATGATTACCGGTTGTATAGACATCGATTTCCTGCTCGGAAAAAAAATCAATGGTCTTTTCTGTAATCCCGGAACCGTGGGCAGCGTTTTCGATATTGACAATGGTCAAATCCGGCAGCAGAGCAGCCTGCAAAGCAGGCATCACATTAGCCACCAGCCTGCGGCCCGGTTTGGCGAAAACATCTCCAATAAACAGTATTTTCATGTGAATCCCGGGGCTATGATATATCATTGCTTTCCAGGGATGCAATCAATCGCTTGAAAAATCAGTTAACCACTTGCAGGAGCTGGATAAAAAAAGAGCTGCAATGACTGCAGCCCTTTTTTCTTGGGATAATTGTCTGGATCACTGATAGCAATAGAGTATGCTGGTGGTAGTTCCAGGCGAATCCAGAATCCACAGATTGGTTGTGCAGAAGGTCATGCCGCGCGACCCGCCTCCAGGTGCGTTGAACTGGGTGATGTAAGCTCCAGTCGTGCCGTCGACCTTAACGATCTTGTCGTTGTACTCGTCTGCGACCCAGTAGTTCACCCCGTCAAAGGCAATGCCCCATGGCGAATAGAAATAGCTGGAACTGAGCTGCATGTATCTCTGGACACTGCCGGGACTGGCAGGATCGATAATGTAGATCCGGTCATTGCCGTCATTGACGATCGCCATGTGACCATCGGCATTAAAGGTGACACCGCGCGGAGTGTAGATGCCCAGTATATTGAGATTAACGGACGAAGCAATGGAGCCTGTTGATGGATTGATTTTCAGAACCCGCTCCATGCCGGAGTCCTGCACCACCTGCCAGAGATATCCGCCGTAGTAAGCCAGGCCCATGTACCAGGTGTAGCTGGAAGCCCATGTCGTACTGATCGATGGGCCTAAGGATGTGCCAGGGGCATAAGAACGCAATTCACCATTGGCCTTGTTCATGATCCAGAAAAAGCCGTTATCCGTGTTATAGGCGATGCCGAAAGGCTCTGCCATGTCATAGAGCGTAAGAAGGTTGTACAATCCGAGCGAAGTGCCGGTAATCGCGATCGGTGACGGACCGGCTCCACCTGATGCAACCAGGCCATCGATGTAAAAAGAATGATACAGATAGAACAGCTTAAAGTTTACTTCTGAAATCATTGTAGCATTGACATAGGTGTTGATGTTGTATGTGCCGGGCAT
>JAQTRI010000403.1 GCA_028711905.1 Candidatus Wallbacteria bacterium
ACGGGAGAAAACTCGTTGAGCAGGCCAGTGGAATTCTGATTTTTCCAAGGGTATACAAGTTCGGATTCGCAGTCGGCGCAGAGTATGGGGAGGGTGCGCTCAGAGTCAACGGCAAGAGCGTGGATTATTACAGCATGACATCCGGCTCATTCGGTTTTCAGTTCGGAGCAGATCAGAAGCAGATCGTGATCCTTTTCATGAATAACGAGGTGTTTGAGCAACTTCGCAAAGGCAGTGGCTGGAAAGCCGGTGTCGATGCATCCGTCACAATGGGAAGAGTCGGGGATGGCGCGTCCATCGATACCCGCGGGAAGGGCTCACTTGGCCCGATTCTGGCTTTTATCATTGACCGCCGGGGTCTGATGTACGACCTGACGCTCGAAGGGACAAAATTCGAAAAATGGTCTAAGTAACTTGTTGAGTCTGGCAAATTTCGTTGGTGTGCAGCCATCAGTTGTGCAAAAACGCAGGTTTGTGACGGGTCCTGACCTGGAACAACTTTTTCTTCTCCTTCGACTTGGCTCAGTGCGAAAAAAAGTTATTCCTGGCCACCCCACAACGATTATAAGCGGGTCAAAATTGAAAATTTGCCAAAGTCGAGTAACTTAAATGGGGAAAGACCGGCCGGAAGGCTGGTCTTTCCCGGAATCTCGATGTATAATGGCAACATAAGTTGAGTTTTCCCGGCAGCAAAAAACTATAATTATCCGGAGGGCTCTTGAAGAAAATTTCAGTCCTGCTGGCTGACGACCATACGGTTGTCCGGGAGGGTTTTCGCGCTTTACTGGAGCTGGAAACTGATCTCGAAATTGTCGGAGAAGCCAGCAATGGACGCCAGGCCGTAGAATTGACCATGTCTCTTCGGCCTGATGTGGTGGTCATGGATATCGCCATGCCGGGCCTGAACGGACTGGAAGCCGCCAAACGGATCAGCAGCGCCGCGCCGGGCACAAAGGTGATCATTCTCTCTATGCACAGCGATGACGCCTATATCGAATATATAATCACTCTGGGCTTAGCCGGTTACCTGCTCAAGCAGACATCGTCTCTGATCCTCTGCAGGGCTATCCGCGAAGTCGCTAAAGGCAACCAGTTTTACAGCCCAGCAATAGCCAGGCGGGTCCAGCAGCTGAGCGAGTATACCGGGGAGAAGAAAAGCGCCTTCCCTGAGCTGAGCCCCCGGGAGATGGAAATTCTGCAGCTGATCGCCGAAGGCAGAGCCAACAAGCAGATCGCAACGGATCTCAAAATCAGCATCAAAACAGTTGAAAAGCACCGTCAGAATCTGATGAACAAGCTCGACACCCATGACACTGCCAGGCTGACCCGTTACGCCATTTCCGCAGGAATCATCGTCACCAATGAACGGATAACGCTTCCTTATAAAGACCAATAATCATCTTCCACTGCCCATATCCCTGCCTGTTCGGCAGCCTTCCGCGCGGCTTGAGGCCTGCCGTCCCTGGTAGGGTTTCACCCCATATAAAATGCCCTGTTTGCTATGTAACATAAAATAATTAAAACGAATTATCAAAAAGGAGAATCAATGTTGTGATAATTATCAACAATTGCTCTCGTTCTTTGGGTACTTTGGCTGGAAAATCATCATTTTATGCGGAGGAATGCACAATGAGAATTCATCAGGCTCTTTTCGTTCTACTGATCGCGGCGATCATTTCCCTGACCGGATGTATGAGTGGAAATGGAGGCCAGTGGTCCAGCACAGACAACACTGCGCCGACCGTCAGCTCCACTATGACCGCGCCGGCTGACGATGGCTCGGGTGCTGCCACCAATGGAGCAATCACTGCCACCTTCAGCGAGGGGATGTCCCCGTTCACCATCACCGACCAGACTTTTTTCCTCAAGCAGGGAATAGTCGACATTCCCTGCACTGTGACTTATACCGGCACCAGCGCGACTCTGCGTCCGGTCGCCGTTCTCGCGGCCAACACCATCTACACAGCTACTATCACCACAGGGGTCAAGGATCTGGCAGGCTATCAACTGGCCGCAGATCACTCCTTCAGCTTCACCACCGGCACCATGGGTGACTCTATCCCGCCAACAATGAGTTCCACTATTACAGCCCTGTACGCTCCGTCCGATTTCGGCGCTGGAGTGGCGCTCAACGGCAGCATCACCGCCTCGTTCAGCGAAGCCATGGACCCGGCCTCGATCAACGACTCAACCTTCCTCCTGAAAAAGGGAACCACAGTCATCGGATGCGATGTTACTTATGTAGGCACTGTCGCCACACTCAACCCGTCAGACAACCTCGAAGCCAACACCACTTACACCGTTGCCATTACTACCGGCGCAAAGGACCTGGCAGGCAATTACTTCACCACCGGCCAGTCGTGGAGCTTCACCACCGGGACATCAGAGGACAATACCGTGCCGACAGTCAGTTCCACCTTTCCAGCCACAGGTGCCGTTGGATCGGCAGTCAACGGGAACATCACCGCTACCTTCAGCGAAGGTATATCGCCGGGAACAGTCACTTCCAATTCCTTCACCCTGATGCAGGGCACCACACTGATTCCCTGCGATGTGACTTATGTCGGAACCATCGCGACCCTGAATCCCACTTCCAATCTCGCAGCCAACACACTGTACACAGCGCTGCTCAAAAAAGCGGTCACTGATCTGGCCGGCAATGCCTTAGTTCTCGACAGCACCTGGAGTTTTACGACCGGGGCCGCCCTTGACACTACCGCGCCGGTAGTCAGTTCCACTATTCCAGCCAGTGCGGCCACAGGAGTAGCGGTCAATAGTAACATCACCGGGACCTTCAGCGAGGCCATGGCTCCTGCCACAGTCACCACAGCGACATTCACCCTGAGACAGGGCGGCGCTCCTGTTACCTGTGAAGTGACCTATGTGGGTATGATCGGGACTCTGCACCCAACGGACAACCTGAAAGCCGGCACCGTGTATAGCGCTGAAATCTCAACAACTGCTAAAGACTTAGCCGGCAACGCACTCGCTGTCAAAAAAACATGGAGTTTCACGACCGGCACAACAGCGGACGCCACAGCGCCTCTGGCCAGCTCAACAGTTCCGGCCAATGCAGCCACAGGCGTGGCTATCAACGCAAACATCTCAGTCACCTTCAGCGAAGCCATGAACCCTGCCACCATAACCAGTGTTTCGTTCACCTTGAAACAAGGGGCAACAGCTATTGAAAGCTCAGTGGCAACGGTAGGATCCATCGCCACTTTGAACCCGATCAACGATCTGGCCGCAAGCACTCAATACACAGCAACAATCACCACTGCTGTCAGAGACTTAGCCGGTAATGCGCTGGCAGTTGCCAAAACATGGAGCTTCACAACAGGAGCTGCTTCCGACACCACCGCTCCGGCAGTCAGCTCCACTCTCCCAGCCAGTGCGGCCACAGCAGTGGCGGTCAACGCCAATGTTACCGCTACATTCAGCGAAGCCATGGACCCATCAACCATCACTGCCGCGATATTTACCCTGTTGCAGGGGACTGTGGCAGTGCTGTGCGATGCCACCTATGTGGGAACCATCGCCACCTTGAATCCGGTCGCTGACCTCACGGCAGGCACGATTTACACAGCAACGATCACTACCGGAGCTAAAGACTTAGCCGGTAATGCGCTGGCAGTTGCCAAAACATGGAGCTTCACCACAGGTGCAACCTCGGACACCACCGCACCAACAGTCAGTTCCACCCATCCGGCCAGCGCCGCCACCGCAGTATCAGTCAAC
>JAQTRI010000404.1 GCA_028711905.1 Candidatus Wallbacteria bacterium
TCTCAGCCATGGTGCCTCTTTACCTCTGATGCCATATTATCTTCCCGATTATACCTCTCTTCAATCATGTACGCAGCAGCTGCCTGCTGCTCTGGCTTTTTTTGAACAGCTCATAGCGCTGTTCCAGATACTCGCGTTTGGGTTTCTGCGAATTGTTATGCGGCAGGATGATCGTGCTGTTGTTCATGTTCTTGAGCCCGTGCTGCAGCAGCGGGCCATCATTTTCGTCAAGGATGTCTTCACGGATTTTGATTCTATAATCAGGTGTAATGGCCAGCAGGAATTTGTCGAATGCCGCGTGATGCAGCTTGCATAAAGACAGGCCGTTGTTGATTTCGTAAGTGCAGGCCGGGTCTGAATCAGGAATGATATGCGCGGCGTCGAGCAGTTCCTCGTGCTTGAGCCGGCACAATGAACAGCGGGTCTGATAGGCCTGCAGAACACGGTAGCGGAATTTCTGCTGGTGGATGCGCACTTTGGCCAGCGCGGTTTTGTAGTCCTGGGACAGTTCCTGTTCGTCGTCCCGGTACTGGTTGTTCATGTGCATGAGGAAGTCATTGACCGCAACCGTAAAAGACAGATTTTGCGGGTCGTCCCCGGCAATGAAAACCGGATGAAAAACTGTGTAAACACCTTTCTCAATCGCATGAAAATAAATCAGCGGGATTTTGAACTGCATGCATTTTCTGAGCCCGACATTGTCCGGATGCAGCGGATCTGTGCCGAAATAACTGTAACGCAGAAGGCTGCCGCCGTCGAAATCGTCAGAATACGGATTGTTCGGCGAGGTGGTGATGGTCAGCGGAAGCTCCATCTGCCTGGGCTTGAAGATTCCCCGCTGGGACATCAGGTAAATGGTTTCACCGCCGTATGTGAAGCCATTTTTGATCACGCTGCTGCGCAGAACCTCGCCATGGATGGCGGTCTGCTCCTCCACCCATTTGAAGGCAGCGATGCGGATTTTGTAATCAGTTTGATTCATGCTTCACCAGTTCTCTCACTTTTCCCTTCATCTTTTCAATGTCCAGTTTATTTTCCTTGAATTCAAGGCTCAACTGCTTAACACTGCATTCAAAAGGAGTGTCAACGAAGATTCCAGACAAGAGGCGTGGTACTTCCGGGTAGAGCAACATGGTTTTGTTGACGCTGAAGTATTGATGATAAACATACATCTGTTTTAAATCAGCGTCAGAGGGCAATGCGTCATCTGGGATTTTCCACTTGGTGTCAATAACCAAAGACCTGCAATGATCTTTATACACAACAATATCCGGTTTCACGACTTTGGCTCGTGAATCATACCTCCAGAAATCTTTCTGGCATTGCCTCTTGACTTCCCATCCTGGCTCACATGATCTAACCAGCAGCCGATAAACAAATTCCTCAAACAACTTGTTCATGTCAAAAAGTATAGCCAGAACATTTTCTCGCCCAGCAGCAATGTCTGGCGTGTAGTCAAGGATGATCAGTCTGGCCAGTTGAAGAGCGCTTTTATATCTTTCCGTGTTCCGGTCGTAATTGATTCTTTCGAAATCACTGGCCTCAATGTTGCGCAACTTGACCTCTGGAAACATAAGACTGATTCTCTTGATCCGGTGATTGAATTTGTGGGAATTGGGAAAAGATCTCAAAATATCCAGGGCCGTGAGCAGGATCTGGTTATAAATGTTGTCGTAGTCGTAGTTATCGAATTCATTGTAAAAACGCTCTTTGTGCACCAGATTTTGTTTAATGTGTTCTGAAAAAACGATCTTGCCCTTGCAGAATGCTACATTTTCCTGAATCTGGTGGTACTTTTTCACAAGACCTTGGCGGATGATCGATTCCAGCTCCGTCAGGAACATGTTGATGTACAAATCGAACAGAGTTCGATTTTTCAATTTGATGTCAGCATTAGTCAGGCTTTCAAGTTTGATCAGCCGGCACATGGCCAGCATCTGGATTAGAGCGGATTTCCACTTTTCTGAGTCCCTGGATTCAGCCCTGCGATCAGCTTTAGGCAGCACTTCAATAGTCAGTTTGCCGACCTGCAGTAATCCCACATAGTTCTTGAAGGTGATTTTCTTGTGCCCGACTGTAAAGAATTTATTTCCGCATCGGTCATTGAACTTAACAAGGGCATCAAAGCTTCTCTGTGGAAGAATCTTCTCATCAATGTGAAGGGAATCATATTCAAAAATCTGGATCGGTTCTTTACTCATAGATACTTTTGAATGAATCTTTGCTCCAGCTACTACACGGATTTAACTGATAAATTATTTTTTCGCCGATGTCTTCCTGCAAATCTTTTTGAGATTTGTGTAATGCAGTTACTTTGGCTTCGCCACCGGCAATGAATTGATCACCAAGAACAGCCTGAATCTTTGACCAGTCGGAAAAAAAATACTCCTGAAGCAGCGGTATGATGCAATCTCTAAAAACTCGAACTAAATCTTCAAATTCCTTTACTTTCAAGAAAAACGAGTGGCCGATCGTATGATCTCGATCATACAGAAGTTTTATGCGATTATTTATCGTTTCCAGCATTTGACACAAATCGATCCCCTCTTCGATCAGCGCATTGTATCCGTCGGCATTGATTTCGCGAATCACGCTGGTATCAGGCATGAACTCCTCAAAACTGAATCTGCGACGCAGCGCAGTATCCAGAGCTTCAACCGAGCGGTCCGCAGTGTTCATGGTGCCGATAATGTACAGGTTCGGCGGGACATCAAATGATTGTTTCGAATACGGTAACAGGGCCGTCAGGTGATTTTGCCCACCCAAGCGCTTGTCGTTTTCGATCAGCGTGATCAGTTCTCCGAAGATCTTGGCAATGTTTCCTCGATTTATCTCATCAATGACAACGGCGAATTTGTCAGCCTTTTCAATTGTTTCAGCATCAAGATTTTTAAAATCAAAATTCTCAACGAGTTTTTTCTTTTCTTCGTATTCCAGGTCCTCGGTAATTGAATCTGTGGAAGCTATTTTTTGGAAAGAACTGGATTCGAACTTTTTCAGCTGATCCAACACAGCCCAGTAGCATGTGGAATTGCTTCCTCCAATAATCGATCTGATGCTTTTATCGATGGGCTTTATCTCATCTATCGATTGGAATGCATCGTACAATTTCTCCAGCCTGTTTCTTGACACTGTGTAAGCCCTGGAAGCGTCTTCAGGTTTTACTATCAGATTCATGTTAGAGCTGATTTTCTTCAGTGAGATTTTACCGCCGTTTTTTGATGTGAATGCTGCTTCGGTACCGATTTTACTTTTCAAATCAGAAACAAAAGCATCAAACAGTTCGTTGTAGCCGAGGCCAGGGACTTTTTTTTCAGACAGAACTGAGTAAAGTGCAAATTTGGCGTTAATGCAGATGGTTTTGAAAACGCCGTCTTCTAAGGTGTAGCAAAGACCTTTTCCGGTTTCATCTTTATCCAATGCCGGTTTGATGCCTTCGATGAAATCCTCGTAAGAAAAAGACTGATGAAAAGTGATAAATGAAATCCGGCCGAGGCGGATCAGTTCGTTAAAGGCTGCTCCCTTATCTTCTACGGCACTACTTCCAACGATACCCAAGGCTCTGTCAATAGTCGCATAAGTTTTTCCGGTCCCTGGAGGGCTGGATATTCCGGTGAAATCGGCCACCCATTCCGGGAAACCAGCCACCCGGAAATCCGGGAGCTTTTCCCCGTGGCCAAACTGTAATTTATGTTAGCTCATTTTCGCCTCCTTCTCAATCTTCGGTT
>JAQTRI010000405.1 GCA_028711905.1 Candidatus Wallbacteria bacterium
GGCACTCTGCCATCACACCGGCGTCAATGTCTCTGCTTTCTCGGACCAGTTCTTCGATCATCAGATACAAGCGTGATTTCAAGGATTTTTCATGACGCACAGCTTTGAAACAGGCAACAATCTGGTCCTCAGTTTTAGGCTGAAAAACTGAAATGCGGCCCAGAGGCTTTTCCTGAGCCCTGGAAAGAATGCCGGCTAAGCACTGGTCTTCAGCCTCCCAGAAACCAAAAAGGCAGTTGTCTTTATCCGGGGGGGAATACTGGCTGAAGCCCTGCCATCTTTCATGAACCGTGAAATCATCCTCAACAAGAATTCCACGCACCAGTTCAGCCTTGGATTCATCAACCAGAAAATCGGCCAGACCCGCAAATTTCCGGCCTTCAATCCCGGAGACCCCTAACAGGGCATAAGAAATCCGGAAATCGTTGAGCAGGCCAAGTATATAACCAATCAAACGGCTGTGTTGCATATGGAATATCTTATCCAAATTCCTGCAGGATTGCCAGGAATGTAAGGGGGCGGGTGAATTTCAGTGACTGTCAATCCCAGGCGATCAGCAGCTGAGTGTCGAATTCAACGGTCAGTTCCACCTGGTCCGGCGAAAGATTGGTCTGTTGAGCGATCCAGTTCAGCTCTGATGTTTTAATCTCAGTGATGAATTTGGATTCTGCAGCCCAGGCCAGAGCCTGTTCGCGGGACTGGAACACCCGTACCTGGGAAAAATCCGCGCCATCGAAAACAACTGATCTGACATCAATGATTTCAGCTCCAGTCTCCTTTTCAGTGATCCTGAGACGGAATTCGGGAAGGTAAACATGCTGCTGCGAACTCTCCCACACAGCTGTGATGAAGTCGCAGGCGAAGAAAACCCCTTCTCCGATTTCTGCTGCGATCTGACTATTGACCTTAGTAACGATGGCTTCAGCGTTGTCCTGCGCAAGCTTCATAGCTTCCTCTAAATCTGCGATGCCATAACCGGCGTTTCTGGCCACGACTTTGGTCGGGCAACCTGTCCCAGGGAAATCGGCGGCAGCAGTGTAGATAATCAGTACCCATGAGTCATATCCTGAAGCAGCGTGGGAAACCCCACTGCAGAATAGAAGCGAAAACATTGCCAGCAGAGTCGCACAGTTTTTCGTGAATCTGACATTAATCCTGCCGATCGTGTTCATTGGTGTCCACCTGTCCATTTTTTCTTAACTATACCCGGGGTCCGGTGAAAAAACAGTATCAAAGCGCAACAATTTGGATTCACGAGCTGGACCGTATCTATACATTTGACAAAATAAGCTCCGTCCTGCTGTTATCAAGATTTCAACGATTTTGTAAAAAATCATTGACAGAATTCCTGAAAACCGTTCCAGTGAAGATTTATCCGGCAAAATGTCAAATGTGTAGACGCGGTCCGGTCGATACCACACCCGGATTTGCGAATTATTTTGTTTGCTTATTGTTTGCTTGGCCAAAATTGAAAAAGGCCCCTGAAGAACTGAGGCCTCCTAATTCCAGATCATCGCGGATGATGTGGTCGTAATATCCATACTGCCGGATTTTACAATTGAACGGGGGGAAACACACTGTTTTTACCTGCCTGATATATTCGTTTGTCAGATCAAGAATAGTATATACAGAAGCAAAATGGTAACATTGAAAAATATATCCATCGAAAAAGGAGCGGATCATGAGTCCAAAACCAATTGATGCATGCCAATCATCTGGAGCAGAGATGAGCCGAAAAATCAGGGAAATATGTAACATGAAAAAGAAAGTGATTACCATAGCACCTGATGCTACTATCAAAGAAGCAGTTGATTGTCTTAATAAAAACAACATTGGATGCCTTGTGGTAATGGATGGCGCAAACATAGCGGGTATAGTTTCGGAGCGGGATGTCCTCAGAAAATTGGCTGATACCGATGTTCAGCTTGATATTCACAGCCTCAAAACAAGTGAAATTATGACACCAAAGGAAAAAATCATAGTCGGCCGGCTGGACAGTACTTTAGAGTATTTGATGTGTTGCATGAACGAGAATAAAATTCGCCATATTCCGATAGTGGATAATGAAGGCAGCTTAGTTTGTCTTACTTCCATCAGAGATATAATTCGCGTACTGTTAAAAGACGCAAAAACAGAAGCTCAGTTTTTATCAGACTATGTCCAGGGAAAATATCCAGCCTGATTCAGGGGATAGATAAAGGGACATCTTACTTAATTCTGGACATGCAGCAAGTGCCGCAATCGAATTCGTTGAATCGCCCGCATTGTCGTACGCGGTGTGCTGCATCATGTCATCCAGCATGGAAATCACAGGCAGCAGACCTTTTGAATAGATAAGTATGACATCCCCTTATCTCGGGCTTATCTCGGGATCGTACCGGATGGCAATCTGTTTCCGAACGGATTCTCCGTATCCATGATTTTCTATCAGTTTCACCCTGACTTTGGTTGAGTTCATACTGTTTTTGTTGCGAATCCCATGGATTTGACGGTGTTGCACAGCCTTGCATCTGCAGCAATGAACACCCAGTTCTTAGAATCTGAAATCAGCGTAAAAGAACCGGCCTGCAGGGCGTCGAGGGTCCTGATTCCTTCTTTTTTTCCGTACTTCCTGATGATCTGCTCTGCTTCTCTGACAACCGATGAAGAAAGCGGCTCAACATTGAACCCCGAAATCTGCTTTTCAAAACCGTCGATAATCGATGTCAGGGCCTCGGCCTTTATTTCACCGTTCCTGTATCGTCTGAAAATGGCGCTGAAAAACTCAGCGCGCGTCAGCTCTGAAATCCAGATTTCGTTGTCAGGTGATTCCACGATTTCCACTACTTTCTCCGAACCTTCTTCAGTATGGAACAGCTTGACCAGAGCCGAAGTGTCGATAAAGAAGTTCATACCCGGTCTTCCCTCTGGCTGATAATGTCGCTGCTGAGCAAGCCTTTGCAGCCTTTAAGCGCTGAGCGGACTTTTTTGTAGGCCTGCTTGCATTCCTTCCTGCTGGTTCCGTTGCCGTTACTCTTTCCCTTAATGGTTTGCATGTATTCCTGGACCTGGATCAGCTCCAGGAGGGGCAGCTCATTGAGAGTTTTTACCGCTGCCTCCTTTAACTTCATTGTTGCCTCCTGTTATTCTCACAATTCTTTCTCAAGCCGCCTGTCTATATCATTCTACGCATTTCACGATTTCTGTCAATCGCCGCAGGTCAGAGCGGAGAATTCATCCGCAGCACCTGATCCGGAAAAATGCTACCATGCTGCTCTGAACATGTCAGAATTTATCTCATAGCAGCGTCCAGAATATTGCTGCAGGAGGTGCCCATGGATATCGATCTTGACGGACTCGTTTCCTGGGCTGACAGGATCATGAACTGCCTTCCTGTGGAAATCGAGGGAGGCAGTTGCTGCATGGACATCGATAATGAGGCTTTTAATGCCGGGCACACTGATAATGACCCGATCTGCAATTTGTTTGTCTACAACAGGGACGGCTCAGGGAAATTCCTCTTCAGACACAAAGAAACAGGCCATTGGTTGGCGCAGGTCGTGGCAGGAGACATGGTTCTGCGGCACACTTCGGTGAGATGTAAAGGCAAACTGTATGAAGAACTCGAAGTGCTGCGCATTGTCAGTTTTGATCCGGAAGAATCATGCTGCCGGACAGTGACGCTTGATCATTATATTTCACCGTTCAGGTTTGACGGCAGAAAACCTGATCTCGATGAACAGTGACT
>JAQTRI010000033.1 GCA_028711905.1 Candidatus Wallbacteria bacterium
TTGGGTATCCCAGGTTCGGCGGCAGCCAGCCTGCGGTACATCGGCGAGGTCCATCTGCACCTTGAAGAGTATGACAAAGCCATCGAATACTTTGACCAGTGCATGGAAACCTATCCCACGGCCCTGAGATATAATGGACACTGAACAAGCCATATCTCCTGCTCAGGGCCAACCGGGGACTGGGAAAATGCGAACTGGAGCTGGGTAATGTTCAAAAGGCTCATGAGTACTTTGCCGCGGCAGTCAAGGCTTATTGCGGAGACCTGACGATCGATGACGGTGACGATTATGCACAGGAGGTCAAGGAACTGATCATCAGCAAGGTACTGCTGGTGAAAATCGAACCCATGATCGACTCCATGGAGCCTGGGTCAAGCGAAGTATTTACAACTTCCATTGTTTATCCCGATGACACGCCGGCTCTTGTTCCTGCCGGAGCTATTCTCCAGTGGACCTGGGAAGTGAGCGGCAATGAAGGCGATGGTCATGATTTCATTTCCACAACCGGGAATACTGCGACATACATTGCCGGTAGCGGAGACTTCATGGATACGATCATAACTGCCAAGTGCAAAATCGATGCAGGAATCTTTACAGGGAAAAGATCAGGCAAGGCAGTGGACAGGTTCGTGTGGGTGGAAGGGGACAACCATGTGCCGCTTTGTTTTGCCCTTTATCCTTCCCAAATCACTTTACAGTCGGATCGATAATGTTCAATGATGAAAGACTCAAAAAACGCACCAGTCGCTGCAACCATTCAAGCCTTCTTCGCCTGACGCTGAACCTGTTGCGTCCGTCCGTACTGCGCCAGGTCAGCGCATAACCGTGCCTGTAGACCACTCCATGCTTGAGCGGGTGCTCGTAAATAAGACTCTGATCTGCTACAACGCACGGATACCCTGTACCGATCTTGTCGGAAAAACGACGGGATCTGATCAAGAAATACGCGGTTCTGAGAAAATCGGAAAACTCCTCACCAGGGTATCCCACCATCATGTTCAACATAACATAGATACCAGCCTTGTGTGTGGCTTTGATCACTTCCAGGGCCTGGGCAGGAGTGAACTTTTTCCCCATCAGGGACAGCACTTTGCTTGATCCGCTTTCAATACCGTAACTGATTATTCCAAATCCTGCCGCTTTGAGAAGGCACAGCAAATCCTTATCCATTTCAGGCCGGATAGAAGCCATGCCTTCGAAAAAAATCAGTTCGGACAGAGGAACAATCCGTCCTTCAACATTGACTTTTACTGCCAGGATACCCTCTGCCAGCTCTCTGAGCATTGACGGATCACCGTTAATAGCTGATTCAGAGCAAAGAAAATGCACCCTCCGGCAAAAAGGCGGATTCCCATAGTGCTTCTTCACATGTCCAATGATTTCATTCAGAATCTGGCCGGAGGATTTTGTGCGGAAGTATCGCCAGAAACTGGTTTCTCTGCAGAAGCGACAATGATTCCGACACCCCCTGCTGAAAGAAACAGGCAGTTTGGTGTAGCAATTGAGATCAAGCCCCTCGAAATCGGGGGTGGGCAATTCCCCCGGATCAATGTACATTCCTCCATTTCTGTATATGAGAAAATTGCCTGAGCGCTGGACCACGCGCACCAAATTTTCAGTGTTTTCCCCTCGTTCCAGAGCACGGCACAACGAAAGCATCGGGCCTTCTCCCTCACCAGTAACAAGATAATCAGGACCGTCCGGGGAACGCATTAAATTGCCGATGACATCAACGAACAGGTCTGTGTAATGATCGGACACAGAAAGCAGGTTCGAGGTCCCGGCAGGATGTTTGCCGTCAGGAGGAGTTCCCTGTCTCGTTGTCAGAAGCTCTTGCCGTATTCCTGAGTCTGATTCTTTGTTGTCATCACTGCTGCGACTGAGAACTATACTCGAAATTTTGAACACTTTCTTCCCGCTGAGACCTCCGGATGGCTGCAACTGCAGTTCGAATGCTTTGACATTCGCACGGTCGGACCCTCCGATAGCAGGAACGATTTTTTCCAGATCGAACATCAGGCTGAAATCCCCAGCAGCTTCAGAGATTTCGCCCCTTCCCACACCTGGAACATAAAGGGGGTGTCTATCTTCCATCAGAGTACTGTCCCAGGGAATCGCACTGATCGAACAACCCGGGGTTTTTCGCCTGATCCCAAGATGGACGCCCCTGATTTCGTACCGCCGCTCTTCCCTGTAATCTGACAATGGAGAAACAGTCAGGGATATCCCAGTGACAGAACCAAGATCAGGATTGACCGCCTCGCCTGAGGGACTGTTCAGATCCATAATTATCCATCCACCGTTTTCAGAGGCCAGTGAAGGAGCTGTCACAAAATCATGCCATTTAAATACTTTGCGGTCCCCCTTGAGAAGAACCTCTACCTGGCAAGTAAACACATCGTTACATATGGATCCGGCATGGACATGGAAAGCTATGCAGTCGTAAGCGCCGAAAGAGCAGGCACTGCGCTTTGCATGCCAGGAAACCGCTCCCTTTGCGGAACGAAACACTATCCGCGCCTGTTTTGACTCTTCAATGACAATAGAATCGCGCCAAGATATGGTCAGATCACTCAAAGGGCGCGGTTCCAACCCTTTGCTCAGCCGCTTATCGCATCTGGTCGAAAGCCCACATCGCCCATCTCCGAAAAAAACATCCGTCCCCGCTCCCTGCCGATCGATCATCACCCCGCACTTGAATCCAAAACTGCGCGGATCAGCTCCGGACATTTCAACTGTAAGGGTATCAAAAATGCTCCAGTCTTTGATTTCCGGTTGCAGACGGACAGAAGAAAACGGGTGTTCCCCTTGATAGTCGGCTGCATGGATGAGTTCGCCCTCCGAGCCGCGACAGGTTACTGCCCTGGACCCTTCATGACTGTAAGTGGAGAAATCCGAGTATAAAAACGCGTATGGATCGAATGGAGGTTCTTCCCTGAGGCGGATCGACTGTCCGCATCTGTAATCGGATGCTCTGGGAACTCCTTTGACAAGAAAAGCCCCGTGTATTTCGAACTCGCGCAAACCATGAACCCTTTGCAGGGGCGAGATTTCCAGTTCAAAGCCATTGATTTTCTCAAACGGCAAATTTCCTCCTATGCCGCTGAACAGAGAAAACGGCACTTCCAGAAGAACAGGAACCGAATACCCCATCAGGTCCTGGCTGCAGTGATCACTGACAGCCTCAGCGAAAAATGCCCCATGATCGTTTCCTGGAGTCGGCAACAGCCGTATTTTGACCCGGTCATGCTCACAGTGCTGTGCCTTTACAGCAAGAGCCAACCCGTCAAACCCTGACAGATTCTGGTCTGGGAAACTGAAACGAATGGTCGAACGGCCGGAAAAGGAATCGAATAATACGCAATGTCTGATGTGCTTATTGCTATGAGACAGCCGGATTGAGGTGTCGCTGGTCGTACCAGAACCATCAGTTACGGTGAACAGGCGGTCAGCAACCGTACCAGCTATCACGCCTTCCTCTGGAAGTGAGCCGGGGAAAAGGGGACCCCCATAGACAACCTTCACATTGCGATCAATCCTCTTCAGTTCTGATGCCAGCATCCCGGACAGCATCAGGTTGTCGGAATAAATCGAAAATCCCACCACCTGTGGTTTCTGTTCCATGATAACACTGGCCCAGACAGGTATCTTGTCCAGGAAATAAGTTGAAAGAGATTCCGGCAGCGATGAAAAATTCTTCCACATGTTGCGCGCTTCATAAGCGATGCCCCATAGTTTTCTCAATTCCGCCGGCTGTTCGTGAAAAGATAAAATGTTGAAATCATGTACACTGGTCTGGAAACCATGTTTCAGGAGCCATGCTGAAAGAGAAGTGATACCAAATGGGGGAGTCTCAGTAGACCATGGAGGTAAAAAAACCAGTGAGATTTTCATGTCTTCCACCAACGCACAACATTCCGCCCGCCGCAATATTATTCTAAACTAATTGCCCTGATTCTGAAAGAATTGCATTATTGATTTTCAGCTCCATAAAACATATGATAGAATTCAATTTCCCCCAAGTAAATGTAACCAAAATCGATGTTCTTTATGGTGCAAAAACACAACAATCAACTGGGACACATAACATGAAACATCATGCCAGACTTCTGTAATCGATTTTTTCACTCCAGATCCGCTTCCATCCTGCTCGCTCTTGCGTCCGTATTAATGACACTAATTGCCGTTGAGTTGCTTCTGCATTATCTGGACCCGACCAAATACCGTTATTGCTTTACCGTCACCACACCCTATGAAACCGCGATTTATCGCGTCCTTCCCCGGGAAGACCCCTTGCGTTTCGATCTCCTTCCCGGCGCCAAACTCTTCTGGTGCTCGATCAATGATCACGGATTTCGCGGCCATCCTGTCCGGGAAAATCTGCGCAAGATCGCTTTCATAGGCGATTCAGTCGTTTTCGGAGTTGGCCTCAATGATGAAGAAACCCTGCCGTACAGGCTGCAGGAGTACTTTGCCTCTTCAGAAGAAATCTTCCAGGTGCTGAATTTCGGTGTGCCGGGTTACAACACTGAGCAGGCCTCCCTTTTTCTGGAACGGCAATTGGAAAAACTGACACCGGATATGATCATTCTCGGTTACACCCTCAATGATGACCTGGATTCCTGCTTAGTGGAGATCGATGGGGAAGCGCGCAGGTATTACGCGGTGAATTACAAACCTTCGCCTGTGGTCACCAGGCTTTCACCGGTCCTGGATATATGGCTGGCCAGGAACTCCCGCCTTTATCTAAAGAGATAAAGAACTTCCGCATGAATTATCTGCCTGGAAGTCTGACTGGTTAAAAAATGCCGGCACTAATGCTCAGCAGCCATTTTTTATTTTTTCAATTGATTCCGAAAGGTTCGTGACGATTTTCAGCATTTCCCTGCGCCTGATGTCGGGCGGCAGTTTGGTCGCATGCCTGAGTTTGCCGAGAGCAAGCTGACTTTCCTGCGCGATTTCATCAAGAAGCTTTGTCAATCCGGCAGCGGATGCGTTGATCATGGTCTGCCTGGCGGAAATACGCGTCATACCCTTGCGCAATGTCGTACACTGTTTCTTGACACCGCTTGAGAGATTCTGCAGGAATAACGACACATCCCTGCTGCTTCTGTCCTGAGGGTCAACCGGGCGCTGCGTCATCCGGCCCAGACGCCCCTGCACTCCTTCGCGCACAAATCCCAGAGACTGCTGCAATTCTGTCAGGATCCCGTTTTCCATTTCCATGAGCTCGGAAAACCCGCTGCGAAAAGCGCTGATGCGGGAAAAAACCATTTCTTCCATCTCCAGGCTGATCCTTACCAGCTGCTTGACTGTCTCTTCGTGCGGATCAGGTTCAATGTCCGGCTTCAGTTCATGTGCCCTTTTCTCAAATTCCAGGTCCAGATGCGTAGTGCAGTACTCTTTCATTTCAAGAGAAATATCCCTGCCTGCAGCCATTTTCTCCAGAAAAGACATCATTTCTGTTGCTGCCGGGTTGATTTCCAGGGCCTGCTTGAGGTAAGAACCGGCTTTTTTCGAGTCTTTCCGATACAGATAACTGATACCGGCGCACTTGATAGCCAGCTGGAAATTGGCTGGTGACAGTTCCCGTGAACGATCATAAGCTTCAAGGCTTTCCTTTGTTCGTCCGTCACGAAACAGCAGATCACCAAGCTTTTCATACTTTGCAGCATCAGGAACCAGTTTCACCGCCTGATCCAGATATCCGGCCGAAACATCGAATTTCCCGGCCTCCTCGAATAATCTCACAAGCCCATCTAATGCCTCCATCCGCTGTGCAAGATTGACCTGGAGCTGCACCAGTCGTTTCAAACTCTGAATTGCATCCTCCGGCCTGCGGAGCTTCTCCTGGCAGAACGCCATTCTCAGAAGAATGGCAGGCTGATCTCCACCGAAACGGATGGCCTCTTCGTAATTCAACGCTGCTGCCTCGAAACTGCGTGAACGAAAGTATAGCTCACCCAGCGCCAGATAACCCTTGAACTGGGACGGAAACATTTCAATATATTTCTGCCAGAGCGACAGGCTTTTAAGCTGATCACCGATTTTCTCGTAATTAAGCGAGAGTTCTTTGAAAATTTTCCATGTCGGATTGAGCTCGAGTCCGAATTCCAGGAGCATTACTGCTTCTGCAGCGCGCTGCATAACACAAAAAGCGCGGGAGGCCTGGATGAATGCCGTGACATTGCGTGGATTGCCTTCAATGGCATGACTCAAATGCTGCAAGGCTTTTTCCGGAACTTTACGCCTCAGCGCAAGAGTCCCGGTAACAGTTTCAGCCTCCGATTCCCTGAAGCGGGCTGCACCAGACGCAGTCCCGCGGGCGGATTCAATGATTGATCGTGCTGTAATCCGCTTGGCTTCCATCTAATGCAAGGTTTTTACCGGTTCATCCGAATCGTCCGGTTCTTCCTCATCCGGTTCCTCGTACAGATCATCAAGGTCTTCTTCAAAATCAGGGATCTCTTCGTCTTCCTCGTCTTCGTCATCGTCATCCAGATCCACGATTCCGCCCAGATCATCGTCTAATTCAAAATCCTCGACTGCAGATCCCGGCATGTCTTCTCCATCTTCAGGAAGGCTGTCCAACTCATCAATGATTTCAGTGTCATCACTCCCGCATTCAGGGCAATGGTTTTTTTTGGTCATCTTTCCTTCGAATCCGCAGTAGTTACAATACCCGTATGCCATCCCTTGTTTGTCCTCCCGCTATGGCGTATCTGTTTGTTTATCCCCTGCTCAGGCGCCATGTTAATGAAAATGAACCGGCCTGTCAACGACTTTGATTGTCGCATGAATGAAAAAGCAATAGTTCCCCCTTTGCATAAAGCATACGGTCTCTGCTTGCAGGCCTGACCGTTTACTGCTTAAGGATGGCCTTGAATCGCACAACCACAAGCCTTGAGATTAAATGGTGATGTGGTTGTGAAATTTTGACTAAACCGATTAAACCCGCAGCGGCTTCTGCCGATATATCAGGTACAAATAGCGCAAAAAACCTGTGAATATGGAGGATACCTACATGGAAAGGGTGAGCTTCAAAAAAAGAATTCTGCTGCTGAGCCTGCTGGTGCTCTTTCTCTCGCTGCTGATCGGCTGCGGGGGTGATGCCGGGTTATCAGGTTCAAGGGTTGTTGTGTATGTCCAGGAGAACAAGCCGAACGGCGCGACCCTGGGCGATGCTACTGTGACGATCCGCAACGCAGCCACACCTGACAAGGCGCAGGGGATTTTGTCCAGGCAGTTGACTCAGTCCAATGGGACTGGTGACGCTTATGTGTTTGATGGACTCCCGCCGGACCTCTACGATCTTGATGTCGAAAGAATGGGGTACCAGTCTCCGGACGCCGCTGACGCCGACACTGACACAACCACGGCAGCCCCGATGCGGGCCGAGCTGCAGTCAGTCAAGAAGGTCAATGTGGAGGACGGCCAGCAGTATGTGGTGACGGTCTTCATGGACAAGGCGACCCAGCCGGACACCGGAGTGATTCAGGGAAAAGTGCGCGAAAAAACCGCGGACGGCACTGTCGGCGATCCCATCGCCAATGTCACGATCCTGGTTGACAGCACCAAACTCGGCTTCACAGATGTTTCCGGCCAGAACGGCGACTATACCATCACCGATGTGCCGGGATCCAATCAGCCTTATTCGATCTTCGCCTATCCGCCAAGCCCGACCTGGGATGTCTTTGAAGGCAAGGTCATTGTCGCTACTTCATCAGACAGCCCGACTATCTATAACATTGAGCTGACGCGCAAAGCCGATGGCGGTGGTGCATCAGAAGAAGCCGGAACCCTGCACTTTGCTCCGCGGTATTACCGCATGGGTCCGGTCAAAAACGGCCACGCTGCCACTGTCACACAGCATAAGATCTTCTTCGACCTCAAGAGGGAAAAGTCCGGCGTCAGTTTCGTGGGAACAGCCACCAGTCAGGCGACAGGCAAAATCTATTCCGCCAAATTCGAGGAAGCTTCCAATTCCTTCGATTTCACGGGCCTGCCGGCCGGTGACTATGACCTGCGTGTTGTGCCTGATCTTTCATCCGGAGGCGGCAGCTATCCCGGTACAGTGGTCAAAGGCGGTGAAACAGCCTATGCAGCCGAGATTGAGCTTGACGCACAGTACGAAGGCCATATGCGCATAAGTGTCGTTTCTGACGATGGAATCGACCTGCAACTGGTGGTTGGTTACGCTTCAGACGATTATTCCATCCAGGACAACAGTATCCACATCACCCAGGGCGGAGAATATGAAGGCAACCCGCTGGAATACTACCCCATCCCCTGGGGCATCTATAAGACCACCCCCGGATCCGCCGGAGGCTCGGTCGAGATTGAGGCTGCCGGAGATGTGGTCATTAATGCGCTCAACACAACAGCTGATGCCTGGATCGTATTGCGCAATACAGGTAACTGAACCAGGATTGTTCAAGCAGCATAACGAAGGGGTGATTTCCATGACCAAGACCTGCAAAACCATCATCATCGGGCTGGCTCTTCTGCTGGCAGCCCTGCCTGTTGGAGCTGAGGATTCTTCCGGCTCAGCGGGCGCCTATCTGAAAATGGGGGTTGGGGCCAGGCCGCTGGGCATGGGCGGAGCTTTCACGGCCATTGCTGATGATGCCACAGCTGCTTTCTGGAATCCGGCGGGCCTTGTTCAGCTCGACAAAAAAGAAATTACCACCATGCACGCCATGCTGAAAATGGACCGTACATACAATTTTCTGAACTACATCCAGCCCCTGCCCAAGCGCAATGCCGCCTGGGGTGTAAACTATGTGCGCTTCGGTGTTGACGATCTGCCGGAAACGCATATCTGGCGCCGCGATAACCTTGGCGCACTGACCCGTGGACTTGTCTATGGTACTGCAGTCACATCCACTGATGGTCGTGTGATTCCGGTGCTCTCAGGCGATGACAGCGCGGCCAATGGTTTTGTCAATTTCACTGCCAATTATCCCGGTGGCTTCACTTACAATGAATGGAAGGCCTGGATGGACGCCCGCGGAATACAGAACATCGAGGTGTTTTCACAGTTTGAGGATACTGAGTGGACCATGTCGCTTTCTTACGCTCAGAAACTCAAAAACGAACGCGTCATGCTCGGCGGTAATCTCAAATATCTGCGCCAGGACCTGTTCGACTACAGTGCTGATTCCTTCGCTCTGGACATGGGTATGCTCTGTATTGCCAACCCGCGTTTCAACTGGGGAATTTCGCTCCGTGACCTTGGTGCAAACCTGAAATGGGATACACCGAGCGGTCGTAAAGACCGAGTACCGCTCACCTCCACCCTTGGGATGGCTTACTTTCCCAATCCTAAGCTGAATGTAGCCCTGGATTTCACCAGCATCCAGGACGGTGAAAACATGCTGCATTTCGGGGTTGAAGGCTATATCCGGGAGAAATTCGGTGTGCGCGGCGGCATTGATGACGGAGACCTCACGCTCGGTGCTTCATTCAAGAATGACGCCTGGCGCTTCGATTACGCGTTCAGGGATCAGGAACTGGGTAACGAACACCGGCTTTCAGCAGGCTATCAATTCTGATGAGGCACTTGCAAAACTCTTTTTCCGGTCTGTAATCGATCATGTTGGATCAATCAGTACGACAGAGTTTTGTTAGTGCCTCGCATGAGCCTTTACTCGGAGCATAGGAGGGTTGATGGCTGTTGAATTTGTCTAAAAGACAAATGTTACAGGCATCAATGGCTGTTGAATTTGTCTAAAAGACAAATGTTACAGGCATCAATGGCTGTTGAATTTGTCTAAAAGACAAATGTTACAGGCATCAACATTTTGCAAAAGGCTCTGAATTTTTGACTATTGAATTGTCTCGCCATAGGGGCTGATCACGATCAGCCCCTATTTACTTTAATGCTTCATCCAGAAACGCCTCAATACGATCCAGGAATGTGCCGGTATGCCCCAGTATTTCCAAAGCGTCTTCCCGTGCAACAACTGAACGCGGAGCGTTTTCTCCGTCTGAGGCCAGGTCGGCGAATTGTTCCGCCTCTCTGAGCCAGCGGGCCATTCTGGCAGGGAATCTTCCGGTTGCGACAAAATCATCTTCCAGGCTCTGCGGCAGCAAATTAAATCCGGGCAAGGAGCGGCCTTCGGCAAAGTAAAGCGCTGCCACTGCCAGCAGCATGGCGTTCAAGGCATTGACCACAGCGGCATACCCGGAAACAGCGAGCATCAGGCGTGACTTTTTTCCCCATCTGCGTCCATCTGCAAGAAGCGCTCTGGCGGCGAAACCGTCCGGACCCGGACTCCCTGAAGGAAGCAGCAGGCCTTTTGTGACACCAGAAACTACGCAGAACATGCGCGTCCTGTCAACAAACGACTCGGCCAGTTCCCTGATTTCTTCCATATACCCCTGCAGCAGTGACGGATTTCCTTGAACCGCTGCCACAATACGACCGGTTTTTTCAAGGTTTTCATACCAAGAAAACTCGATTCTGCATGGTTCCTGACAGAAGTTCTCATACAAAATACGCATCATCTGATCATCATCAAAAAAGCGTACACCTTCCATATTGAGTAAGATTTCGGCGCACGATTTCATGATGGAAAAGAATCTGGCAGGCAGATCCGTCTGATCGGCCTTCCTGGTTTTCTTCACGCACTCGTGCATTTCCTTTTCTATCGAGGAAAACCTCTGGAACAATTGCGACAGGGTCATGCTCATGACTAAAGTATATCCTAACTTTTGCAATTATTCATTATTCATCACTTTCTGATATCATAATCCTGAAACATCTATCCAGATAAGGTGGCTGTCATTATGCCGGAACTCACTGTGGTCGCTGAAAACACCACTTTTTCACCCTTGCTGCTGGCTGAACACGGATGGTCAGTGCTGATCAGGCAGGAAGATTCGCTATTCCTTTTTGACAGCGGGTCCGGCAGGGTGCTGCTGCCCAATCTCCGTCAAATCGGAATAGATCCGTCCGACATCCGCGGCCTGCTCCTGAGCCATGGTCACAATGATCATACCGGAGGAGCAACCGATTTGCTCTCCTGCAATCCCGGCCTGATGGTGTATGCCCATCCGGCCGCTTTCGAGGCTAAATTCAGCATTCGTGGAAGCCGTATTCGTTCCATTGGCAGTGAACATCTCCAGGAGCAGATAGCAGGAGAAGCACTGATGCTGTCCACTGAGCTGCAGAAAATCGTACCTGGTATGTTCCTGTCCGGTGAAATCCCCCGCCGTTATCCTGACTCCAGCTCAGGATATTTCCTCGATGCAAAAGGAACTGTCAGGGACCTGATTCTGGATGACCAGTTCCTTATTCTCGATTCCCCCAATGGACTGACCATAGTTCTGGGGTGCTGTCACAGCGGTCCGCGAAACTCATTCCTGCGCGCGGCCATGCTGTTTCCAGACCGTCCGGTTGACATGGTGCTTGGCGGACTGCATCTAAAGGAAGCTGATCCCATCACTATCAATGATACAATCGAGGCCTTGCGCGAGCTTGCTCCTTCCAGGATCGGGCTTTCTCACTGCACCGGGCTGGAACCATACAGGGTCATTTCTTCCGCCTTTCCCGGACAGGTTTTCTGGGCTTCAACAGGATTCCACACAGCAATTTAATTACTGGAGGTACTGCACATGCGGAAAATTCTCGACTACCACGCTCCCGCTGCGCCCATTGATGCGCTTCGCATCTCACAGAGTTCCACAAAAGCGCGTTTCTTAGCTGGCGGAAGCTATCTGAGCCGTGAAAAAACACTGGAATGCACTCTCATCGACCTGAAAAACTGCGGCCTTGCTCATATCTCAGAAGCGAACGGAAATCTCCGCATCGGTGCAATGTCCACTATCACCGATCTGCTGCTGCATCCGGCTTCGTCCGGCCCCGGGAAAGCCTTTCTTCAGGCCCTGTCTTCAACAGGTCACGCCATAGTCCGCAATCAGATCACCATTGGAGGCTCAATCGCCGGGATGCTGCCCTGGTTCAATCTGGCTGCCCCGCTGATGGTTCTCGATGCCTCTCTGCTTGTGCTTGAATCCTCTGGTGAAACAACAATCAGTTTTCGTTCATTTGTAGCGAATAAACCCCGTGAATATCTGAAAAACCGGCTGATTCTGGCACTCAACATCCCGCTCGTTTCGGACCGTGAATTATGCTTTTCACGGCTGTCTCTGACTGAAGTCGATTTCGCGCCTATGTTCGCAGCAGCAAGCATTTCCAGAGAAGGCGAAACAGTAAAAGCAGCGTATGTCGCTGTTTCCGGCTGTCTCCCTGGTCCGGTTATGATTTCCGGTGCATCTGAACTGATTGGGAAAAAACTGTCACGGTCTGAAGCCGAAACCGTGGGTCAAGCCGCACTCCATGAACTGCAAGGTAAAATCATTTCCGCTAACCCCAATTTCCCGCCCGCTTATCTTGAGGAAGTACTGCCGGTTGTTGTCGCCGATTGCCTCTATGGAGGTGCCAATTGAAAAAAAACTTAAAACTCCAGATCAATGGAACCTGGAAAGAATTCTCCATCGAACCAGGGACACTGCTTTTAGACTTGTTACGCACCGCCGGTTACCAGGGAGTGAAAGACGGATGCCGCGAAGGTGAATGCGGGGCCTGTACCGTACACATCGACGGTCGCCCGATCAACAGCTGCACGCTCTTTGCGCTGCAAGCGGACGGCCGCAGCATCACCACCATCGAAGGTCTCGGTAATCCTGATCATCCGCATCCCATTCAGGAAGCATTTGTAGAAACAGGCGCTGTTCAGTGCGGCTTCTGCATCCCAGGCAAGATCATGTCAGTCAAGGCTCTCTTAGACCGTAATCCTGACCCTGACGAGCATCAGATCCGGGAGGCTTTGAGCGGAAATCTCTGCCGCTGCACCGGCTATGTCAAGCAGATCGAAGCTGTTAAGCTTGCTGCCCGCAGGATCAGGGAAAAAAAGGGGGATCACCATGAGTAAAACACGCCTTGTCGGAAAAAGCGTTCCGAAAATTGACGGTATCACCCTGTCCTGCGGCATGCCCAAATTTGTAGAAGACATGCCCCTGAAGAACCCGCTCTGCGCCAGGATACTTCCCTCACCTTACGCTCACGCAGTCATAGAGGATATCGACACCTCAGATGCCGAGAAACTCCCCGGAGTGCTGGCTGTCCTGACGCACAAAAATGTTCCGAGAATTGTTCACACAACAGCCGGCCAGGGCTATCCTGAACCGTCTCCTTACGACACTTTCATTCTGGATCGCAAAGTGCGCTTTGTGGGGGACCGTGTGGCAGTCGTTGCAGCGGAAACCCCTGAAATCGCTGATGAGGCACTGTCTCTGATCAGGGTAAGATACCGGGAACTGCCGTCAGTGCTTGACCCGTGGAAGGCCATGGACCCTGGCGCGCCTGTTATTCACGATGAACCTGAAGCATATCATCCGATCAGCGCCAAATATGATCCGCAGCGCAATCTGGCTGCTGAAGTCAAGGCAGTTGCGGGCGATCTGGCAGCCGGTGAAAAAGAAGCCGACTTTCTGGTAGAAGGCACATATCACGCACATTACGCCCAGCATTGCCCGATCGAGACCCATATCTGCGCCGGCGAGCTCGATCACAATAACAGGCTGGTGCTTTATACCAGCACCCAGGTGCCTTTTCACGCCCGCAGGATCACAGCTCAGGCCCTCGGCATACCGCTGAAAAGAATCAGGGTCATCAAGCCCCGTATCGGCGGAGGGTTTGGCGCCAAACAGGAAGTGCTGCTCGAAGACCTCACCGCACTGCTGGTATTAACCACCCGCAGGCCTGTGGTTCTAAAGCTGTCCCGCCAGGAAGAGTTCCTGTCCTCCCGCACCAGGCACCAGATGTTCACCACTATGAAAATCGGTGCGAAAAAAGACGGTTCTCTCACGCTGATGGACATGAAGGTCCTGTCCAATACCGGGGCTTACGGATCGCACGCTTTGACAGTAATGAGCAATGCCGGTTCCAAGGTTCTTCCTCTTTATCGCTGCAGCAATATTGGTTTTCACGGGAAAACGGTCTATACCAACCTTCCGGTTGGTGGAGCCTATCGCGGTTACGGTGCCACACAGTCATACTTCGCCCAGGAATGTTTGATCGACGAAATGGCAGAAAAACTCGGCATGGACCCCGTGGATTTCAGGCTGCAGAACCACATCAGAACCGGGGAAACATCGCCTATTTTCAAGGCTCTTGGCGAAGGCCGCGAAGGCAATGAAATGTATATTCAGTCCTGCGGGATTATCGAATGCATCAATCTGGGGGCGCAGGAAATCGGATGGCGTGAAAAGCGCATGTCTGTGCGGGAAGGCCGTTTCCGCAGGGGCGTTGGCATGTGTTCCCTGATGCAGGGTTCTTCGATTCCGGACATTGACATGGGTTCGGTTTACATCAAAATCAATGACGATGGCTCGTTCAACATGAATCTGGGGGCCACTGACCTGGGAACCGGATCTGACACGATTTTTGCGCAGATGGCAGCGGAAATCCTGGGAGTTGAGTCCGAAGACATCATCGTCTATTCCTCAGACACAGACATGACACCGTTTGATGTCGGAGCCTATGCCTCGTCCACCACCTACCTTTCGGGTCAGGCTGTCATCAAATCAGCAGAAGCTGTGCGGGCACAGATCTTCTCGGTAGCCTGCGAAATCTGGGGAGTTACCTCGACTGAGGGCATGGAACTGAGGGAGCACTGTGTGAATCTTTCAGGTAAAGACCCCATCCTCCTGTCAAAGATCGCCTGCCACTCGCTCTATGCTCATAACCAGCACCAGATAGCCGGTAATGAATCTCACATCACCAAGGTTTCTCCCCCGCCCTTTTCAGCTCATTTCGCCGAAGTGGAAGTTGACACACTGACTGGAGCGGTCCGCGTATTGAAATATGTGGCAGCCATCGACTGCGGAACAGCCATTAACCCCCGGCTGGCCGAAGGTCAGACTGAAGGAGCTGTAGCCAACGGAATTTCATACGCCATGTGGGAGCAGTATGTTTTCAATGACAAAGGTCGTATGCTTAACCCGTCTTTCAATCATTATCACATCATGCGGACTTGTGACATGCCGGAAATCAAAACAATCTTAGTCCCGACTTATGAACCGACCGGTCCGTTCGGAGCCAAGAGCGTGTCTGAAATCTCGATCAACGGGGGACTGCCTGTGCTGGCCAACGCGATCTATCATGCAGCTGGCATTCGCTTAAAAGAAGGACCGTTTACACCGGACAGGGTCTTAGCTGCGTTGAAAAAGAAAGGTAATGGGTGACAGGTAAAGCGAATTTACCTTTTACCAATTACCGCTTACTGATCACAAAAAAAATCTAGATGCCCGTAACCCAGTCATTTCAGCCGACACAGGAGCCCGCCCATGAACTACGCCTTCCCGCCCGCCCCTGTCGTGACCCTAGACGCCATGTCCAGCAACCCTTTCCCAGTGCGACG
>JAQTRI010000406.1 GCA_028711905.1 Candidatus Wallbacteria bacterium
CACAGTACCCGGACAAATGATCATACTGCTCCTGATTCAGCTCGGGGGCTTGGGAATCATGAGCATCGCCACTGTCGCCATGCATGTAATGGGTCATCGTCTCAGCCTCAAGCAAGAGTACCTGCTAAGCTCAATGGCTGACACAGACCACAAAGACCTTGTCCGTTCACTGGCAATAATCCTGAAGTTTACATTCTCGGCTGAACTGATCGGTGCTGTTCTTCTTACCAGCCTTTTTTACACATCAGGAGAAGAATTCCTTCAGGCTCTCTGGCGCGGCATTTTCACTTCAATCTCCGCTTTCTGCAACGCCGGGTTCGCCCTGCAGAGCGACAGCTTAATCTCTTTTCAGACCAACCAGTTCGTTCTTGCCACAGTCTCTTTTCTCATAATTTTCGGGGGCATGGCCCCTGCAACAAGCCTGCTGGTGCCCAAGTGGATTACAGGCAAGCCTGTTCCGATTCACATACGAGTAGCATTACTGACCTCACTGATCCTGCTTTTGTCGGGAACAGTCTTCCTGCTGTCTTTTGAATGGAACGGAATACTGGCGGGTTTATCTCCGGCTGAAAAATTTCAGAACGCCTGGTTTCAGTCCGTAACCACGCGAACAGCCGGATTCAACTCAGTCGAAATTGCCGGTATGGCCGGCCCCTCTTTTCTCGTTATGCTGGCCTTCATGTTCATCGGAGGAAGCCCAGGCGGCACAGCCGGGGGCATTAAGACCACAACCATCGGCATACTGGCCATGACATTCTGGGCCAATGTAACGAACCGAAGCGATGTCATCACGCAAAACAGAAAGATTCAGTCCTCGACAATCAACCGGGCTGTTACTATCGTTGCATCAGGATTGATCGTCTGGGTCCTCGTGGTCCTGATGCTGGAAGCCACACAACAGATTCCTGTTCGAGATCTGATTTTCGAAGCGACTTCAGCGCTCGGGACTGTTGGCCTGTCCACAGGCGCAACAAATGCTCTGGATGAAATCGGCAAAATCATCATCATCATCGCCATGTTCGCCGGACGCATCGGTCCGATGGCTCTGTTCATGCTGCTGAGCGATGGAATGACTATGACTTCTTCTCGCTATCCCGAAGAAAAGGTATACCTGACATAAGGGAGATCAACCATGTCACAACAAATCATGATCATCGGACTCGGCCAGTTCGGCATGTCGCTGGCCCGCACTCTTTCGGAAAAAGGCGCTGAGGTTCTCGCTGTCGACACCAAGGTTCATCTTGTCGAAGAGGCTGCCGCTTTTGTGACTGAAGCAGTGGTTATTGACGCGACAGACGAAACTGAGCTGGCCAGGCTGGAGCCTGGGAAAAGGGATTCTGCCGTATGCGCCATCGGCGAAGATTCCAAAGAGGCATCCATCATCTGCACGGCTCTGCTCAGACAGATGGGAACCCCTCTGGTCATCGCCAGAGCCAATGACAAGGTTCATCAGCGCATTCTGCGCTTAGTCGGCGCGCATCAGATCATCAATCCTGAGCTGGAATTCGGCAAAAGATTCGCCACCCGCCTTTTGTACAGAAATGTCGTTGCTGATACCAACATCGGTGAAGATCTGCACCTCACTGAAATCTGTCTGCAGCCCTCCATGGTCGGCAAAACCCTGATCGACCTGTCCCTGCCCAGGCGTTTCGGGGTAATGGTGGTAGGCATCAGGAGAGGCGAGCAGAGAAAAATCCTTCAGCCGTCTCCAGGCGAACCCCTGCAGGCAGGTGACAGCCTGATTATCGTTTCAAACGAGTCAGCCATTCCCAGGCTGATCGATGGAGTCTGACCATGAAATTGTCCAATTCAGTTAATTTCGGGGCCAGGATTCTTGTGGCCATGAACCTGCTGATGGCGTTCGGGTCGATCTGGGTTTTCGTCAGAATGACCCCTGCCATTGAGATGATCAGCGAAAGAAACGAAAAATCACTGTATGCGTGTGAGGAGATGCTGGAGTCTCTCGCTGGGCTTCCTGCTGATAAAGGGGAAGCGGACAGGCGGAAACTGATGTTTGAAGCTGCTTTGAAAAAGGCCCGGAGCAATGTGTCTGAAAGCGAAGAACCTGAAGCGCTGGAGACGATTTCCAGACATTTTCACTCAGCCTTTGAAGGCGACTGGTCGGCTAAAGAAAAAACTGTATCCGGAATATCGCACCTGAGCAGAATCAACAGAAAGGCAATGGCTGAAGCAAATAGAAAAGCAAAGCAGCTGGGCTATGCCGGAGCCTGGGGAGTCGTATTCATGGCTGCGGGAGTTTTTCTTACAGGCCTGATTTTCATGCGCGGATTGCGAAAAACACTGGTCAGTCCTCTGGAAGAGATCAGCTCAGTACTGACCGCTTATGCCGGCGGGGACACACTCAGGAGATGTTCCGGAGCGAACATGTCCCCCGGCATCAGGAGTGTTTACAACAGCCTGAACGATCTTCTGGACAACTTAAGCTCGCATCACCAGACTGAAAAGCAGAAGAATTATTAACCGGAGCATAATTCAATGGACCAAACGCCCGCTGAAAACCTCCATTGCAAGCACTTTTACCGGAGCAGGCTGTCCACTGAATCATACGCGGATTATTAATAACTTCAGCTGTTCAGGATCTGTTATACTGTTCGCCTATGATCCTCACAGAATCTCTCGCATTTTTCGCAGGAGTGCTGACCGGCATTCTTCCTGCCTGGTTTCTGACTGCGCATTTTTTGAAAAAGCGTCTTTTATTCCGGGCGGAACAGGCTGAACGCTCGTCAGCTTCGCACGAAGCTGCTGAAGTGGAATTGCGTGGGCAGGTCCAGCAATTGCGCATAGAACTGGACACAGTGAGAAAAAATCTCGATCAGGAAAAAGAAGGCCGCATCACTGCAGAGACCAAGCGCTCCGAATCGCTCAGCCGCATGGAAGAGGAGAAAAAGCTCCTGGAAGAGGCCAAGACCCGCCTGACCGACACCTTCAAAGCCTTAGCCGGGGACACTCTGCACACAAGCACGACAGTCTTTCTCAGACAGGCTGCCGAGACATTCGAAAAAATCCTGTCTGAAGCCAGAGGAGATCTTGGAAAACGCCAGGAAGCCATCAGCGGCTTAGTCAAACCACTGGGCGATTCGCTGAAAACCTTTGAAGAGCATGTCCGTTCAATGGAAATGAGCCGTCAGGAGGCTTATTCAGGCTTATCCGAGCACATCAAAACCCTGTCCCAGAACAGCCAGAATCTTCATAAGGAAACCGCCAACCTGGTTACAGCCCTGCGCAAGCCTCATGTGCGCGGACGCTGGGGGGAAATGACGCTGCGCCGGGTGGCTGAGCTCTCAGGCATGTCCGGGCACTGCGACTTTTCCGAACAGGTGACAGCCGGCTCTAATGAGGAGGGAAAGTTCAGGCCTGACATGATCGTGCATATGCCTGCCGGACGCGACATCATTGTAGACGCCAAGGTCCCGCTGGAAGCTTATCTCGATGCCGTAGCCGCAGCCACCGACGAGGAGCGCGCCGCGTCAGCGCAGAGGCATGTGAGACAGGTGCGGGAACACATGGCCGGTCTATCCGACAAGCGCTACTGGAATCAGTTCACCACAGCCCCTGAATTTGTGGTGATGTTCATCCCAGGGGAGTCATTTTTTGCATCAGCAGTTGACGCGGACCCGGCCCTGATCGAGGACAGTCTGAAAAAAAGCGTGGTGCTGGCTACTCCTACCACACTGATAGCGCTG
>JAQTRI010000034.1 GCA_028711905.1 Candidatus Wallbacteria bacterium
AACCCCTCCTTGTCCGCATCCAGAATGGCCACCAGCGAGACCTCAGGCAGGTCCAGACCCTCGCGTAAAAGGTTGATACCGATGAGAACATCGAAATCTCCGAGTCTCAAACCCCTGATGATTTCCATGCGCTCAATGGTTTCGACTTCAGAATGCAGGTACCGGACCCTGACCCCCTGCTCTTTCATGTATTTCGTCAGATCCTCAGACATTCTCTTGGTTAAAGTGGTGACTAAGACGCGCTCGCCCTGCTCAGCTCGGGAGTCTATCTCGCTTAACAGATCATCGATCTGACAGTCGGTTCCCCGCACCTCCACCTCAGGGTCCAGAAGCCCGGTGGGCCTTATGATCTGTTCAGCCACACCTTCAGGACCGCTTTTTTCCAGCTCATACTCTGTCGGAGTGGCAGAAACAAAGAGCACTGAAGAGAACTTCCGCTCCAGCTCCGGAAACGACAACGGTCGGTTGTCAAAGGCCGAAGGGAGACGGAATCCGAAATCGATCAGCGATTGCTTCCTGGCCCTGTCGCCGCGTTGCATCCCATGTAACTGTGGCAGGGTAATATGGGATTCATCGATTATCAGCAAAAAGTCTTTCGGGAAGTAATCAATGAGTGTGAAAGGGGGATCTCCGGCGCTGCGGCCGTCCAAGTGGCGCGAATAATTTTCAATGCCCTTGCAATATCCCATTTCCCTCATCATTTCCAGGTCATAACCGGTGCGTTCGGAAATGCGCTGATTTTCCAGCAGTTTCTGGTGAGAGCTGAAAAAACGCTGCCTTTCATCGAGCTCGGCCGCGATACGGTCGCAGGCCTGGTTGAGAATCTCTCTGTCAGCGGCGTAATGCGTAGCAGGATAAACAAAGATCTCATCAATGCGTGTCAGGGTCTTGCCTGTGACAGGATCAAATATGGACAATTCCTCGATTTCATCATCGAAAAAAGTAACACGCAGTCCTTCTTCGCTATACTGAGGAACCAGTTCCACTCTGTCGCCACGCACGCGGAAGCAACCGCTTTTCAAGTCAGTGTCATTACGGTTGAAATTGACTGCCACCAGCCGTTCCAGCAGATCTTCCCGCTCTATATGGGCATTGACCTTCAATGGAATGCGCATGTCGCGGTAATTGACAGGGGAGCCAAGCCCATAGATGCAGGAAACCGAAGCCACAATCACGACATCATCGCGCGAAAGAAGCGAATGTGTGGCGCTGTGCCTGAGCCGGTCGATCTTTTCATTGATCTGGGCGTCCTTTTCGATGTACAGGTCTCTCTTAGCCACATAAGCTTCAGGCTGATAATAGTCGTAGTATGAAACAAAGAATTCCACCGCATTTTTCGGGAAAAATTCCTTGAATTCACGATAAAGCTGGGCAGCGAGTGTTTTGTTGTGCGAAACCACCAGAGCAGGTTTCCCCAGTTCAGCTATGACATTGGCCATAGTGAAGGTCTTGCCTGATCCGGTCACGCCCAGCAAGGTTTGAAACCGGTTGTTTCCTGAAAACCCGTTCAGCAGCTTTTCAATGGCTGCAGGTTGATCCCCTGCGGGCTGAAACGGTGATTTAAGATAAAAAGGCATGGATCGTCCCTCGCAACTCATCCGGCGCGGCGTGACGCAGGAAGTGAAACCGTGAAGACAGTGCCCCGGCCGGGATTGCTCTGTGCACTGATTTCACCACCATGGAGCCTTAAGATTTCCCTGCATATGGAAAGGCCAAGTCCCATGCCCCCATGCCGCCTCGTATTCGAGGAATTCGCCCGGAAAAAACGGTCAAAAACCTTTTCCAGCTGGTCCTGCGGAATGCCTGCGCCTGTGTCCCTGACCCGGATCGCTAACGATGAATCTGTTTCCAGTAATTCGAACCTGATTTCACCACCCTGATCAGTGTAATTGAGCGCATTATCCAGCAGGTTGAGAAACACCCTCAGCATCATATCACGGTCCAGATTGTATCTGGAATGGAAATCCACCTCAGGAGGCAGAGAAATCCTTTTATCCTGTGCCGCAAGCGCGACACTTCTGAGCGCTTCGTTAAGCATGTCGCCGATGATTACAGGCTCTTCAAACAGCCGTGCAGTTCCTGATGACAGCCTGTTGAACTCCACCAGATTGCCGATCATGTTCTCCAGCCTGCTGATGTTTCTGCGCACAATCGAGAGCTGAAACCTGAGTTCCTCGCTGATCGGCTTTTCCTGACCGTCCAGAATCATGGCCAGCTATCCCTTGGCAGCAACCAGCGGCGTGCGCAGTTCGTGCGAAACATTGATCAGAAAGCCCTCCCTGGCTTTATTGAGTTCGTGCAAATCCTTGTTGGCGCGATCCAGATTCATAATCTTACCCACTGGTTCAGTAATATCCCTGGCAATACCAACGACTCGCTTTACACATCCGGACCGGCCCTTGACCGGAGTAAGCAGGGTGCTGAAAAACCGGTCGCCAGTGACAGTTGAAGTTCTGACATCAGGGGAAAGCTCATCAAAGATACTAACTGTTGATCCGCTTTCAAAAAGCCTTGAAATGGCCGCCTGTTTTCTCTCACCTTCAGAGCCTGGAAAAATTTCTGTGACCAGCATGCCGGTCGGGTCCCGGCCGACAAACCGGCAGGCCGCGGGGTTGGCTGACATGAACCTTCCCTCACAGTTAAAAGTAAAAATTGCATCATCTACAGAATCAATGACCTGGCACCAGTCGGCTTCGTCATCCTGCCCGCTTTTACGCGAAGATGAAGATGTACGCGCCAGCATAAAAAACACGATTGCACAGAGAGCAGTAAACACTAAGAAAACAGTCAGAAACTGAACAGTGCAGGCAGAGTTGAGCAGGGTCATGAGGTTCCCTTTCAATGAAATTCCATTGTTACAATTATATTCCTTCAGAAGGACAGGATACAATCCTGCGCTGCACATTCCTGAATTGGGTGACAGGAAGCAGCTGAGGCGGTAAAATGTATCGCATGAACCATCATGTCGCAGTTTTTTCGCTTCTGATTTTCTTTCTGGTCCTTTCCTGCGGCCGTCCCTCTCCACAGAGCCAGGCGATTCCCTCAGAACAATCCACCTGTGATCAGGCAATGGGAATGAGCCTGGCTTCAGTAACCTGGGATGACTTTATCCTGGACATCGAAGGTTCTTCCACTCTCCCTGCAGGAAGCAGATTGCAGATAAGCCTGCTGGATCAGGCGGGAGTTTGTGTCGCAACCGGCGAAACAACTGTCAGGCCAGGACCATTCAGGGCTTTTCTGGAGGCGGATTTAAGCGATGGTACAGCCTGGGGAGAGCATAAAGTGGAGGTGATATTCTCTCCATCCCTCCAGAAACAGGAAGTACGGATCCTGGCCGGCCCATCCGGGGAGCACCTGAGCGGCCCGAATTGCCTGGAAATGCCGGCAGGAGAAAGGATACTTGTTTGCAGCGGAAGATTATCTCTTACTCCGAGCAGTTCCTTTTCCATGCCTGAGGCTAATTCCTATGCCACCGATTCTCCGGAGCGGGCTTTAACGGCCCTTCTTTACTGCTGGCGCAAAAAGGACTGGAAGCGAATGGCTGTCTATACGGCTCTTTCCTGGCGTTCGAGACTCGATGAACCTGGTGACTATCTGGAAGGGCAGTTCTGCGGCCTGGATCTTTTGACCGGCGAAATCCTCGAACGGACAGACCTGTCCGAATCACAATCAGTTTTCAACCTGCGCTGCGACTATTTGTGCAAAGGAGTCAGATTCCAGCGCTCTGTCACAGTCCTGATGCTCCTTGAAGAAGGAATATGGGGCGTCTCGCCGGAATTTGTCGAAAAAATTCTTTAAGACATAGTGCTCGACCCTTGTTTATCGCAATATGCAATAAGCGGGTAACGATTACCCGCTTATTAATACAGTTTTGGTGTAATATTTTCCCTCTCAGGGCAGAGACAAACCGTTAAACTGCTGTGAAGCCGGAGAAACCCGGTTGACTTTCTGTTCAGGTGTTGCAGAATCCGGTAATTTTTCCTCCTGATCAGGGAGCGTCTCAGCCTTATCCGGCAAACCTTCCGGCGGAGTCTTGCGATAATAATGCTCAAGACCTGGGAGCAGTGGTTCGACCATTTTCACCTCGGGAATCTGGGTTTTAGCAGTTTTAACTATGTAGCAATTAGCAGGCCAACAGTCCCTCAGTTCAGTAATGCCTCGTGAATCACAGTCCCGGTAAGACCTCGCGCATGAATTTCCTGCAACAAGTGAACTTTATCGGTCATGGGCAGGCGGTTGAATTCGTCAGCAACCAGCCGCTGGTATGCTTCCATGATTCCCGGACGCGAGATAAGGATATCAGCGAATCTGCCGGTAGAAATCATCCGGATGCGGTCCAGGCAGCGCAAAGCGTCAGGGTAAAGATTCCCAATAAGCAGATTCATCACTGCATTGCGCGAATCAGAGCCTGAAACCGCCTCGAACCCGAAACCGAGATAAGCCACCCGGTGCGTTCCATTGTATTTCACTGCTGCTGTTCCCTTACCATTTTTGTACAGGAAAAGATTTTCTCCGCCATTCCTGGCCTCGATCACATCCGGATATTTCTGATTATCAGCTCCATCGCCTCCTGAAATGGAGAATTCCAGGCCATTTCCCTCGATATCCAGGATATCAGCTTTATCTTTGATATAACCGGCATGCAGCCAGTCGTTCATGAACGGCTTCCCGTTACAGTTGTAACCGATGTCCTGCCCTGAAATCAGCAGATTGCCTCCTGATTCAAGGTAGGATTTGACAGCTGCCTGTTCAGCATCTGTAAGTGTGGTAGCGGTATCAGAGCCTGTGAACCAGACTATGACATGATACGGCAGAATGTCACCGGCAGAAGGAACGCCCTTGTCCTTGACGGAATAGGTGTTGAACTTTACTCCGGCTGCTTGGAGAGCTGCAGCATAATACTTTTCGAAGTCTTTTCCCAGATCGTCATCAACCAGCAGCACAGGAGGCAGACCCTTGAGGGTGAAATCTCTGGTCCCGCTGGAGTTAAAGCTCTGCTCAGGACAGATCAGAGTCTCATACCCGAAGCAGGATACCTCGAAACCATACGCGCCGGCCGCAATCTGAATCTCATACCTGCCGGAAGCGTCGGTGCGGGCCTTAGTCCCGTTACTGCCCGTCAGAAGCACAGTCGCATCTGAAATGGCGGATAAAGTTTCCTCTGAGATAACACGGCCGGAAATCTTTATCTTCGCAGATTCACTAAGAGAAACATTCACTGTCGTTTCCTGTCCCTTGGTCACGCGGGCCGGCACCTGGACCGTGGTGTGACCGAACATGGCGATTGAGAGGCTGTAGCTGCCTTCCGGCAGCATAAGCATGAAGCGGCCATCAGAATCGCATAGTGTGCTGCGTCCGTTTTCGACAGCAGTGACCCGGGCAGTTAAAGGCCCGGATGGCCCTCTGACCACACCGGTGACAGACCCTGCAGAAAGAGTAAGGGAAACCGCCTGATATGCGTCAAGACATCCGTGGCCGTAAGTATAGTCATATCCAGCAGCGCCGGCGTCCTGGCTGGCGACTGTCAGCACCTGCCTGATGTCCTCAACGCTCATTAAAGGCTTGACCTGCAGCATGAGTGCAATCACACCCGCTGTATGCGGCGCCGCCATTGAAGTGCCTGACTTGGTGGTATAACCTCCACCGGTTTTCACTGAATAAACATCAACGCCCGGAGAAGCCCAGTCAGGCTTAGCCGTGTCCCGTCCCTGATACTTCCCGGGTCCGCGGCTGGAGAACCCGGCAATTGTTTTCGAGCTGTCGACTGCGGCTGATGCAAAGCATCCGGGGAATTCCTTGGGTGCTGTAATAGTGGATGCCGATGGGCCTGAATTTCCAGCGGAAAAATTGGGAACCATTCCCAGATCGATCCAGCGCTGTATCATTGTGTAGTATGGGTTCTGATCGCCATATCCAGAAGTCCACGAGCAACTCACCACCCGCGGAAAATCACTGGTCTGCGGGTTCTGGTCCGGATCAATGATCCATTCCATGCAGAGGAGAAGATCAGAGGCTCTGGTGCCCTTGGAAGAAATACCGCGTACTATGATCAGATTGGCGTCAGGGGCCACACCGATGGATGTGCCGGAAAGTTTACCTCCGCAAATCGTGCCTGCCACATGCGAACCATGTCCATTGCTGTCCGCCGGGGTTACACTACCGCCGACATCAAACCATTTAACGATCTTGGACTGTAATTCAGGGTGATTGCCGTCAATGCCTGTATCAATAATACCGACAGTAACTCCTGCACCTGTGACACCCAGTTCCTGCCAGACCCTGGGCACATTCATGTTTTTCAACCCGTATGTGCAGTCATCAGACTCGGATTCAACTGATTTTCGGCTTTCCACAGTTTTTTCCGGGAACTCCAGCAGATCCGGCAGAACGCTGGCCACAGAAGGAAGCGAAGCCAAATATTCCTGGTCAGCATCATTACCGCAGGTCACAACTGCGGCATTGATACTCCAGAGAAGTTCCGTGACAGTAATACCACGGCGCCCGTCTATCCCCATCATGAAACTCTGCTGCGCCTGATCAGCATTGCGTTTGAGCAGCGCAATGATCTGCGGACGGTTCGACAAATCCGGAGACAGCTGGATGCTGGAGATGTCCGTGGCATCCTTGAGAAACACGATGACATTCGAAGAAGCTGCAAACAAAATCTGAAAAAAAACTAATAAAACGACTAATAATACTCTTTTCATACAACACTCCCGAATGATGATACATAAATTATACATTAGAAATCTGGAATTGGACAGGAGAAAATCACCTGATTTTTTCGCTTGCCAATGCTCCTGATCCGAATATAATTTTAATTAGGATAATAAGACTCTCTTCCCCGAATCCCTAAGCTGGAAGATAAGCGTTTATAAGCATATAAGCGCTTATTTTCCATATGCCGGTTTTGGATTTCCTTAAGAAAGCACATTAGTTTTCTAATGTTCCTGAAAATATGCGTCAAGCAGTTTGCGGTGGTCAGTAAAGACATATCCCAGTGCTTTGAGACGCACGATTAAAGAACGCAGAAAATCATCCTTGCGGGTATTGTATGTATGAACCGGGACAATCCCTCCTCTGCTTCCACGCAAGCGCTCTTCTAAGGAAACAGTCAGTTGCCCTGCCGGAAGCACAGTCCAGTCTAAGCTGTCATCTGTCCAGCAGACCGGTATCAGGCCTGCTCTTCCTAGAAGCCTTCCGGCCCTGCCGCATGGGATCAGCCCGCTGAAAGGCAGATAAAACATCGGCTTAACTCCGCTGATTGCCTCTGTTACAGCACCGCCTGAACGCACACCCCCAAAAAAGTGTTCCTCAGATCTGAACGCTGCCAGTCCTCCGTCTTCAGGCATCCCGGCCAGGGACAGCGGCCTTCCCGTTTCAGCGAAAGTCCTCAGTGCGTCGTACCCGCCTGAATCCGGAATACCTGCGAAAAAAACAGCTTCCACCCTTTGCTCCAGCAAGGTCTCCATCATATCCAGCACTGTTCTGGTGTAAGTACCCGGGATCAGAACCACCAGCAGGACCAGTTCGTTCCTGGAAAGTATCCCGTCCTTCATGAACAGCCTGGAATATTGCCCTGAAACAGGACTGCAGGAGCTGAAATTTCTTTTCACAGTCCCGGAGACCTTTTTTTCCTCTGGAACCACACCTGAACCCCTCGGGAAAAGACTTGCCTCGCACAGTTTGACGATTCTCTGCACAGGCTGATGCTTCATTTTAAGCGTTTTACCGCCGGACAAATCATCAAGAGAATCCATCGCAGCCCTGGACAGACCGCTGATCTTTCCCCTGGACTTGAGAGCGGCCAGTGCATACTCGACCAGTTCCCGGTAAATCTGAAAATGATACAATCTTCCGAAAAGCTCGTTCCCTTCCTCTTCAGTTGATTCGGAAATCGCGTTCCAGATAAAAGAAACCGCCACTGAAGGGTTTGCATCGATCGAGTCACGGATGCGCCGGTCCGCCTGCTCTAAGCTGAAGCGCAGAAACTGGCCATAAGCCGAGATCTCCGGCAGAGGATCTTTGCCACTGACCAGGTCAGAATAATACTCCAGCGTAACCCTGATATCACGGTAATCTCGAAGCAGTTCCTCCATGTTTCCGAAAACGCTCGCAGCCATATTGCCGGATTGCCACGCAAGCAGAAAGCACAGCATACGCACCGGGGCACAAGCGAATGAACCCGAAAAAAGGGAAAATAACAGCCGCATCCATCGAATCATACCATCATTTTAGCACAGGTTTCACATTGTGTGATCATGCGGACGCTTTTTATTGATCTTTAGCTCCATAAGGCATATTTTTATCAGGCACCCTGCTGAAATGTCTTCGAAAACACAATATGTATTGAGTTCAAGGGTAACAACTGCATGGATAAAAGAAAAAAAACAAATTCCGCTCTCCAGAAACGGTTGATTTATGAAAAAATGGTATCAGACATCTCGCGTTGTGCAGTGGAGATTCCCGTCTGCAATAAGTTTTTAGAAAAAACCCTGGAAATCCTCGCCGTAGTTGTGGATGTAAGCAGAATCTATTTGTTCGAATACGATTACAGCGACAACACCATGAGCAATACTTTCGAGTGGGTCGCACCCGGGATTGAGTCTCAGAAGAATAATCTGCAGCACATTCCCACATCGGGCTTAACATGGTGGATGAGCCACATGTTCGATGGACGCGTGATTTCTTACCATGATGTGGATGATATACCATCCCTGACCGAACGCGAGATTCTTAAATCACAGCAGATCAGATCCATTCTTGTCGTGCCTTTTTTCGTACAGGGCAGATTCTATGGCTTCATGGGATTTGACGAATGCAGGCAAATTCGAGAGTGGAGCAGTGAAAACATCAATATTCTCAGCATAGTAGTCAACATCATTTCCTCGGCGATCGAACGCAGAAGAGCCGAGGAATTGATGCGCAGCTCAGAAGAGAAGTACCGCTACCTGTTCGAAAATATCCAGGATGTTTATTATGAAGTCAATTTTGAAGGAGTGATCCTGGAAATCAGCCCGTCAGTCAAGCTCGTTTCAGGCTACACAAGAGAGGAACTGATCGGAAAGAGGCTGGACGGGATTTACTACTACCCTGAGAAAAGGGATGAGTTCCTGCAGGAGATCTCGGGAAAAGGCCATGTAATGGACTATGAAGTGACTCTGAAGGACAAGGATGGAAGCCCGGTCTATGTGTCCCTGACCTCAAAACTCATAAACAGGGTTCAAAACAGCAGGCCCCATATCATAGGTTCCCTGCGCGATATTTCAGAGCGAAAAAAAACGGAAAACGAACTCATCGAGCATCGTATTAATCTCGAACGCCTTGTGGAAGAGCGCACGAGCGAAGTGCAGAAGACCAACCAGCAGCTTCAGAAAGAAATCCGTGAAAGAGAAATCGTAAAAAACGCTCTGCGGTTAGAAAAAGACCAGGTTCGCAGGATGAACGAAGAACTGATCAGGGCTAACAGCGAACTGAAGTCACTGGACGAAATGAAGAATAACTTCCTGTCCAATGTCACTCATGAGCTAAAGACTCCGCTGGTGGCCATGAAGGGCTTTGCTTCCATGCTCTACAGTGGCCGCTCCGGAGAGCTCAGCTGTGATCAGAGAGAGCATGTGGAAATCATTCTGCGCAACACAGACCGGCTGGTAACTCTCATTGACAGCCTGATCGATTTTTCGGCCATAACCTCAGGCAGAGAAAAGTACGAATTCGTGCATTTTGACCTGCTGGACATAGCTAAGGAATCGGTTTCCCTTGTCCGTTCAAAGTTCGGTGTCATGGAAAAAGAAATCATCTTTGTCGAGGATTATCAGGTTTCATCCCTGGAAGTGCAGGCTGACCCATACAAAATCCAGCAGGTTTTCATCAATCTGATAGACAATGCCGCCAAATTCTCGCCCCAGAAAGGGCGCATATGGATTTCTGTCCGCAGACCGGACAGGGAAAAGGCTGAGGTTCAAGTCCGCGATGAAGGCATAGGCATCCCTGAAGAACATATTGATAAAGTGTTCGGCAATTTCTACCAGGTGGACAGTTCTTCCACACGCAGACACAAAGGCATGGGAATCGGGCTTCCGATCTGCCGTGGCATTATCCAGCGTCATGGCGGACAGATCCACGCGCAAAGCGAAGCCGGAAATGGTACGACTTTCACTTTCACAGTACCTCTGAAACACAACCTCTGAGAATTACCTGATCAGGCCGATGAGTTTCAAAAGCAGCGGCAGATAGGCAAGATAGATTCCTGTTGTCAGCATGACATTTTTTATTACCAGACGATCCGGAAGTCCGAGTTCCCTGATCATGGTGTAATTAGTGACAGCCGCGGGAGCGGAAAAAATAACCAGCCCGATCCTGAGATCGACTGCATCAAAACCCACCAGGCGGCCGAAAATCAAGAACATGACAGGCAGCACAATCAGCTTGAAGAACATCGCGAGAGCTTCAGCCATGGCAACTGCTCCGTAGCCTTTCAAGCTTTCCATGTTGCCACCCACAATCAGAAGTGAGATAAAAAACAGCGAGTCAGTGCACCTGTCAATCACTGGTCTGATGAATTCAACCTGCAGACCGAATTTTCTTATGAGAATTCCAGCCGCCAGGGTAAAGAGAAATGGATTGCACAGAATCGGTCTCCAGAAACCGCGCCCAGAACCTGGTCTGCCCGCGAGTCCGGCTAAGGCGATCGTGACCGGAGACAGCAGGGAAATAAAAAGTGTGCCCCGCAAAAAATCGCTTTCAGTGCACGCCATTCCCAGCACCGGGATGCCGAAATATACGATGTTACCGCGCAGGGCCATGATCAGCCAGTTCCCTTCGATTCCTGTCAGCCGGAAAAACACTAAGGCCAGGATAAAAACCGCAGCCTGAAAAGCCACCATCAAAAGCAGCGGACTGTCGATGACCACCGAGTTGTACACTAAGCCCTTTAAAATCACGGCAGGAAGAAGCCAGTAAAAAGCCACTGTGTTGAGAAAGGAATCTACCTCCCGGGTGTAGAGCCCCCTTCGTCTGAACCAGCCGGCCAGAAGCACCGGCAGATAGATGGGAAACAGAAGCTTGATAACATCAGTTGTCATCCGTCCAATTTAACCCGGCCGGGGAATGATTGCAACGAACCGGACCAGCAGTTGATTGCTTCACAGACGAGATTTCTGATAAATTTAGTCCATGGCAAACGCTTTTTCCCTGAACATCGCTGTGTGCATCAAGCAGGTGCCGGACTCGTCAGGCCTGCGGATCAACCCGGGAACAGGAAATCTTGACCGCAGTAACGCACAGAATGTCATCAATCCTTACGATCTTTTCGCGCTCGAAGCAGCCTCGGACTTGAAAAAGTCATGCGGAGGAACCATTACTGCGGTCTGTATGGGCCCTCCCCAGGCAGAGTCCGCGCTCAGGGAAGCGCTGGCCCGTGGGGCGGACAAGGCAGTCCATGTTTGCGGCCCGGCCTTTTCAGGTTCAGATACCTGGGCCACTTCATTAGCACTGGCGAGTACAGTTCTGCTGCTCGATCAAGTGAACTTAGTGCTCTGCGGTAAACAGGCTGTTGATGGAGACACCGCCCAGGTGGGACCGGGGATAGCCGCCCACTTGAACTGGCCTCACATAGCCTTTGCTTTGCGCATCAGAGCATCAGAAAATGTTCTGACCGGTGAATGCTCCGATGACAGCGGAAATTTTTCCGCGAGTTTTCCCCTCCCGGGAGTCGTCACCCTGAGCCGCGGCCATTACCCCCTTCGACGCACCAGCCTGCAGGACTGGTCAAAAGCTCTGCAGGCACAGATCCGGCAACTCGGCCCGGAAGAGATCGGGCTGGAGCCGGATCAGTTGGGAATAAAAGGGTCTCCGACAAGAGTGCGCAGTATAAAGACTATTCTGTTTACCAAAAAAACCGAATTTTTCCGCGGATCAGCTGCTCAGGCAGCTGAAAAGATCGAGTCTTTCTTTAGAAAAAAAAGCTCTACCCCCTTTGCCGCAAGTCCTGTGCGACTCCCTGATCCGGAAAAGAACTGCCGGATTTTTGTGACCGGAGAAATCAGGAAAGGCAGGATTACCCCTGTCACATATGAGTTGGCAGCCAAAGCCCTGGAACTATCAGATGAAGTCTCCTGCGGGAGCGCTCTTGTTTTCGTGACACCCGCCTCAGAGATTCCTGTTGAAGTCAATCCTCCACCTCCCGCTGACAAGGTATTTGTGCTTCAGGCACCATCGGCGCACCCCTTGGATATAGTTTCGCTTACAGCGGCGCTGGCCGATTTCTTTACCCATGCCCGTCCTGACATTATCCTCGGAGGAGCTACAGCTTGGGGCAGGTCACTCATGCCCCGACTGTCTGTTCTCCTGCGCACCGGCCTGACAGCCGACTGTACCGCGCTGACCATTGACGGCAAAACAGGAGATCTCCTGCAGACCAGGCCGGCATTCGGCGGCAATATCTTAGCTACCATCACCTGCAACCGCAAACCGCAGATGGCGACAGTCAGGCCCGGTGTTTTCAAAGAAGCCTTTGCCGGGCACTGGCCGGATCAGGTCTGTCTTCCAGTTCCAGACTCTATCATCGATTCCGGTATTACAATCATGGAAACATCCGTGCCGGAAACACCCGGAAATTCCTTAGCCGGGGCTGCCGCTGTCGCAGCCGGGGGCATGGGTCTCGGCAGTGACGGATTCAAACTTCTGGAAGAATTCTCAATTCTCTCAGGTGCTGCTGTCGGCGCGAGCAGGTCGGCTGTAGACGCAGGGTGGGCAGGGCTGCACTGCCAGGTGGGCCAGACCGGACGGACAGTGCAGCCGGCCCTGTACATGGCCTTCGGTATTTCCGGGGCAGTCCAACACCTTGCAGGCATGCAGTCTTCCGGATTCATCATCTCAATCAACAGAGATCCTGAGTCAGCCATCTTCGGAGTGTCGGACCTGGCGATCATCGGTGATTGCAAAGAAATACTCCGGGCATTGATAACCCGGTTACGCAACAGGAAAAACGGCTCTCCGGAATGGAAGGATTCATGAATGCCCGCAATGTCCTTTCAGCGCTGAAGGCTCAGCCGCCAGACCTCAGAACGGCACAGAATTATGTATCTCCCGGATGCCACGAAAGATACCTGTGCGATGAGTCCAGGATGGCAGGTTTTCCACCTGCGCGCATGTGGTTTCCGACAGACACAGCCGGGGTTTCAGCCGCTCTGGCATGGATTTCGGAGTGCAATGAACGCGCAGCAGTCAGTGGAGCCAGAACCGGTATCGCCGGTGGTGCTGTGCCGTACGGAGCGGAGAATCTGCTGTCCACAGAACGCATAGTCTATAAACCCATGCTTATCGAGAGAAACGGAGAATGGTTTCTCAAAACAGGCGCAGGCATGACATTAGCCGATATCCAGGCTTTCATGCGCAACAGGGACTCCTTCCCTGATCACGCTCCTGCCGGTCTGTACTATCCTGTGGACCCGACTGAAACCTCTGCGTCAGTGGGCGGCATGATCGCTTCAGACGCCAGCGGGGCGCGCACCCTTTTTTACGGCTCAACACGCATATGGGTCAACCGGCTGACAGTTGTTCTTCCCGATGGAAGCATCCTGGACCTTGAACGCGGGAAATTCTTTGCCCAGGCCGGTAAATTTTATTTAAAAAGCCCCAATGGGGTGGTTGATGATTGCGCTTTTTCCGGAGTGCGCATTCCCGGAACCAAGCATGTGGCGGGCTACCGATTATCTACAGATATGGACCTGATCGATCTGTTCATCGGTGGCGAGGGCACTCTCGGGGTCGTCACTGATGCGGAATTGAGATTGACTGCCGCACCTGAGTGCCTGTATGTCTGCCTGTTCGCGGGTGTGGATCACCCGGCAGCCGAGTTCGCCGCCTGCCTCAAACAGCGAATGCCTCTTTTGGCCCTGGAATACATGGACAGGGCCTCTATGCATCTCCTGCGGAATTTCCGGGACTCAGCCTCAGCCGCCAGCGGAGTGCCGGATCTTACCGACTGGGACCTCAGCGTTTATTATGTGGAAATACCTCTGGACAAAGGCAATGCGCGCGAAAGAGTCGATATCCTGAAATCAGCCCTGACTGATTCGGGACTGGACCCTGCTGATTCCTGGGCAGGATTCTCTCCAAGCTATCTTGATGAGATGAAGCGCTTCCGTCATGCCCTTCCCGAGCGTGTCAATCAATTGATCGCAGATACTGGAAAAAGTCTCCCGGGTTTAACCAAAATCGGCACTGACATGGCTGTACCGGATCACGCTCTGCCTGCCATGATGGAAACCTACAGCCAGGGAATATCGCGGGAAGGCTTGCAATCTGTGACTTTCGGTCATCTCGGCAACGGCCATCTGCATGTCAACATCCTGCCGCGCAGCATGGAAGAAGTGGAAAAGGGCAAGGCTCTTTATCGTGAATTCGCACGCTACGCCGTGTCTCTCGGAGGTAGTGTGGCTGCAGAACACGGCATCGGCAGGCTGAAACGCGATCTGATGAGCGTGCAGTACAATCCTGACGAGATCAGCGAAATGCTGAAGATCAAGCGCTTTTTCGACCCGCAATTCAGGCTCAACCCGGGTGTGCTTTTCGCCTGAGAACATGCGTCCTGAACGGTTATTCCCAGATGACAGCAAAGCTGGGGGTTGTGTCATCACCACTGACTTCAGTCAGCCTGGTCTGGAAGCCCCCTGAATCGCTCATGGTGTAGATCTCCATATCACCGTTGCGGTCGGAAGAAAATACAATTTTATTCCCGCTTTCGTTGAAGCTGGGGCTGACATCATTACCCAGGCTGTTGGTCAGGTTGACCGGATTGGACCCGTCAGTGTTCATGGAATAAATCTCCATATTGCCGTCACGGTCCGAATGAAAGACGATCTTGCTGCCGTCTGGGGAAAAACGCGGAGCCTGGTCCGTGATCTCGGTGTTTTCGGTCAGCCTGGTCTGATTGTCTCCGTCAGAATCCATGATATAGATCTCATCACTGCCATTGCGCTGCGAAGCAAAAACGATTTGAGTGCCGTCAGGAGAAAAAGAAGGCATGTAATCAATGGCCGCGTCAGAGGTGAGCTTTATCACATTTGATCCGCCAGAATCCATCACATAGATATCCGCGTTACTGTTTCTGTATGAAGCGAACACAATCTGAGACCCGTTGCTGGAAAAAGCGGCGTTACCGTCAGGTCCCAAGTTATTGCTGATGTTGGTGGCCCCGGTCCCATCGAGTTCGGATTTGTAAATTTCATAATCATAGAAGGTCGGATTGTTCATGCGGGTGAACACAAGCATGGTTCCATTCGGGGAAACCACAGGTTCAAGGTCTTCCACGCTGTTGTTCGTAATCCTGGTCTGATTTTCCCCATCAGCAT
>JAQTRI010000407.1 GCA_028711905.1 Candidatus Wallbacteria bacterium
GTATTGATCAGGTGATCGTCTCCACGGATGACATGGGTGATCTGCATGTCGGAATCATCAACCACGGCCGCGAAATTATAGGTGGGGCTGCCATTGCTGCGCAGGAGAATAAAATCATCCAGATCGCGGCTGTTGACCTTTATCTCTCCGTGAATCCTGTCTTTGAAAACTATGTCACTGTCCGCATCTAAGCGCAGCCTGATCACACTGGGAATTCCGCTGTCATCAGGCCATCCTGCCTCGCGGCACCTGCCGCTGTACTTGAAGGTTTCCCCCTTCAGCTTGGCTGCTTCGCGTTCGGATTCCAGGTCTTCCTTTGTGCACCGGCAGCGATAGGCAAAGCCGCTTTTAACCATCTCTTCAGCGACCTGCCGGTATCGTTCGAGCCTGGTTGTCTGAAAAACAACATCTTCGTCCCAGGACAGGCCGAGCCAGCGCAGGCTGTCAAGGATAACCTCGACCATTTCTCCACTGGACCGTTCGAAATCCGTATCCTCGATTCTCAGCAGAAATTTTCCTCCGCTGTTACGGGCAAAAAGCCAGTTGTAAAGTGCGGTTCTTGCCCCCCCCACATGCAGATACCCTGTCGGGGAAGGAGCGAATCTTACCCTGACCATCAGTTGTTCCCTCCGTTCCAGTTTGGCTCTTTGATCAGGTTGTGCACGAACGGCAATGCCGCTTTGGTGATAACCTCGATTTTTTCGTTGCCCTGGGCGGCTTTGAGATCGAGCCTCACCAGCACAATGTTTTTCCTGTCTTTGGATTCATTGAGAAAAGTGTTAAAAAACCGGAACACCTTCCTGACGGTTCTGTTGCCCTCTTTGTCCTGTTCCAGGATGTCCTTCTCCACATATGCGGTGAAAAGATTTTCATCGATTTCATCAGCAGTCATGATCACAGCCCCGTCAATGTCGATGTAGCGCCTGATCACTCCCCTGCCGTTTTCGCGCAGCACCCTGTAAGTGATGTCCTGAGTGTTGCGGTCGCCGTAAAGCTTCAGATCCACATCACCTTTTGTGAAGAATTTCTTGATCTTGATGTGGCTGTTGGAGATTTCTTCGATTGATTCTGCAAAGTTAAGGTCTTCACAGATTTTGAGCAGCACCTGCCTCGAATCCATCTGCAGCGCGGTTTCATCAAAGCCTCTGTAAGCCACCTTGATGCCGAAATGGTAAATCCCATAAACCGTGGCCATAATTATTCCGGCTATGCCCATGCCGATCAATACTTCAGCGAAAGTGAACGCCCGCCGGTTATTCGGCAAGGTGCTGAGTAAGCGTGAAAGCCGCCTCATTCTTTGTTCCTTCCAGGAAAATGTGGACATTGACCTTCTTAATCAACTTTTTTTTCTTTGTGTATTCTTCCTCGACAATCGTGAAGCGCTTGTATTCCTTCAAGTAGTCGGGATAGATCAGGTATTCCTGGCCGTATACATTCAAATATGTTTCCTTGAATTTCTCGAACACCTGAGGGTACTTGCGCCTGTCTTCATCGAGCCAGACATCATTAAAAACACTGTAAAATATTTCCCGGTTCTTTTCGGCATCGCTGAATTCGGGAATCATACAATCCTTGTAAATAAGGCGGAAATTCAAATAATCCTCTTTGAGCTGTCCGAACGGAATAACAAGCGACTCCTGGATTTTCTCGCGAGCCAAGTTGGACACGATCAAAAACTTGCCGGACTGGATCGAACCGCTCTTGCCGATCAGAAGAAGCCTCAGAAGAGGTACCAGCGCAATACCGATCAGACCGACTGTGGCCATGATCTCCATGAAAGTGAATGCCCTTCTGCCGAAATTCATCACAGCCCCAGCATTTCAGGCAATACCTGGTAAGCATCGATCAGGCGGTCAGTCCCTGCAAAAAGAGTCACCAGTGTTCCCAGACAGATATACGGCCCGAAGGGAATAAAATCCTTACGCCCCTTGATCCTGAACAAAAGCAGCAGGGCTCCGATCAATCCGCCAAAAATAAAGGAGAGAAACAGTGCAATCATGATGATTTTTACGCCATACAACGCTCCCAGCATGGCAGCCAGTTTGACATCTCCGCCGCCCATGCCGCCACGGCTCACAGCAGCGATCAGATACAGCAGGCCTCCGCCGGAAAGAGCCCCCAGCATAGCTCCAACCGCTCCGGCTGAATAAAAATGCTCCTGCAGTTCCGGTGCCAGAACACTGATCCCGATCTGGAACAAAAGTGCAGCAGCAAGGCCGCCGAGCGTGATTTCGTCCGGAATGATCTGAAAATCGAAATCAATGAATGTCACCACGATAAAAAGGCAGCTGATGAATGTGTTGACAACAAATTTCAGGGAGAATCCGAAAAAATGATAGTTGAGGATAATCAGAACTGCTGTCAGAATTTCGATTAAAGGGTATCGCCAGGAAATTCCGGAGCGGCAGTATCGGCATCGGCCGCGGAAAAAAAGGAAAGAAAACACAGGGACCAGATCAGCCGGTTTGAGAATCGAGCGGCAGTTTGTGCAGTGCGAGGATGGAAAAACGATCGAGCGGTTCAGGGGAAGCCTGTAAATGCAGACATTGATGAAACTGCCGATCAGCAGGGAAAAAACTATCAGGTTTCCGTAAATGAACCACCCAGGCAGCACAATCGTCTCCTCTCAGGACGCGGTTTCCAAGCGTTCCCGCTAAATCTTTCGACTGCATTCCTATAAATTATATCATATCTGCAACTCTCCGTCCTGTAATGGAGTGTATTTCTGCTCATCGGCTGAACCGGAATCACGGGTTGCAGGTATGCGGTGTTACCAAAACATGGAGGTGCTATTATTTATGTTATTATCGAAAAACCAGCATCAGGCATTCCAACGACTCTTATTCGCCACCCAACCTCAACTCTTTTCCCGCATTATGCCACTTTGTCATAAAAATTACTACAGACAATTCTACAAAACCGGTTATAATATGTCTGTAAACGAAAAAGGGGGAGTGTTATGAAAACGGGTTTGTGGTCTGGTTTGATTATTGCGATGATTTCAATTTCAACGGTTTCAGCAAAATCAGATATTGTTCCCCCCCCTGCAGATATGGCGCATAATCGCAATACCCGGGGACTGGTTGTTCCCAAATCCGCCGGCCCCAGCCACAACCTGTCCCCGTCCACCGCAGCGGATTTTTCCCCAATTCAAAATTCATACCTGCGCTGCGCAGGTACAGATATCTGTAGCTCGCTCACGCTCGCACAGCTATCTGACATTCATAATTTTTCCTCATTGAAGGCGTTAATCAATACATCCCTCTGGACATTGCATCTGTCCAAGACCCTGTCTGATGAATCCGCAAAAGACGCTGCCGAACAGGTATACGCAGCCTCGCTGGATGAAAACGAACGCCAGTCTGCGGTGATCGCTGCAGAGATTGTCGAAAACATAAAAACCATGGAATCGGGGACTGGCCGTTCCCAAATCCCTCTGCCTCAGATACGGCCTGTCCCCGGCCAATCACGGGCGGATACCCGCCTTCGCTACGCTCTGGACGGGCACGCATGGATTCGCCCCTACCCCCTGTTCGACCTGTTCGAAGATACCTTCAACAGCGCCACAAACAACGAAAAAAACGGCCTCGGTATCCTTGCGGGCAAAATCGAGGAACTGCTGCTGCAGGAGAACATCAGACGGCAGACCGATTACCTCCCCCGCATCCGAAAGATCAT